>NZ_JBHVWF010000083.1:27571-36881 GCF_042882365.1 Streptomyces sp. NPDC058221
CCCCGGGCCAAAAACGTACTCCCCCCCGCGGCCCCCCCGGGGCAGGGGCGGGTCCCACGCCGCCCCGCCGGGGGCGGGTTTGTGGGGGGCGCGGGCCCCGCGGCCGTTCTAGCGTGAACGCATGATCGAGCTCGATGGCCTCACCAAGCGTTTCGGCAGCAAGGTTGCCGTCGACCAGTTGTCGTGCCGGATCAGGCCGGGGATGGTGACGGGTTTTCTGGGACCCAACGGGGCGGGCAAGTCCACGACGATGCGGATGATGCTCGATCTCGACAACCCCACCAGCGGATCGGTGCGCATCGACGGCAAGCACTACCGTGACCTGGAAGAACCCCTGAAGTACATCGGCGCGCTGCTCGACGCCAAGTCGATGCACGGTGGCCGCAGCGCGTACAACAATCTGCTCTGTCTCGCGCAGAGCAACCGCATCCCGCAGAGCCGGGTGGCGGAGGTCCTGGACACCGTCGGTCTGACGGCGGTGGGGAAGAAGAAGTCCAAGGGTTTCTCGCTCGGTATGGGACAGCGGCTGGGGATCGCCGCTGCGCTGCTCGGCGATCCCGAGATCCTGATGTTCGACGAGCCCGTCAACGGTCTGGATCCCGAGGGCATCCACTGGATCCGGAATCTGATGAAGGCACTCGCATCGGAAGGCCGGACGATCTTCGTCTCCTCGCACCTGATGAGCGAAATGGCACTGACCGCGGACCACTTGATCGTGATCGGCCAGGGCAGGCTGCTGGCCGACACCTCGATGGCCGACTTCATCCACGAGAACTCCCGCAGCTACGTGCGGCTGCGCTCGCCGGACCAGGAACGGCTGCGCGACGTACTGCACGCGGAGGGCGTCGTCGTCGTCGAGTCGGGCAACGGCACGCTGGAGATCGACGGCGCGACCACCGAGGCGATGGGAGAGCTCGCCGCCCGGCACACGATCGTGCTGCACGAGCTGAGTTCCCAGCGCGCCTCGCTGGAGGAGGCGTTCATGCAGATGACGGCGGACTCCGTGGAGTACCACGCACACTCCGAGCGGGGACCCGAGCCGCCGCCGGTGGGGCCGCACTGGGGCGACCAGTGGCAGCCGCCCGGAAGCACCCAGGGGCCTCCCGACAGCACTCCCGGAGCTCCCGGCACCGGCAAGGGGGCATGACGAGATGGCATCGGTACCCGCGGTCCTGACCTCCGAATGGACCAAGATCCGTACGGTCTCCTCGACCACCTGGACCCTGATCTCCGCGTTCCTCGTCACCGTCGCGATGGGCGCCGCACTCTGCGCCGTGATGAACTCGCAGTTCGACGACCTGTCCAACGCGGAGCGGGCCACGTTCGACCCCACCTTCATCAGCTTCTCCGGGATGATTCTCGGTCAGCTGGCGATGGTGGTCTTCGGTGTGCTGGTGGTCGGTACGGAGTACAGCTCCGGCATGATCCGCACCTCGCTGGCGGCGGTGCCGCAGCGCGCCACGTTCCTCTTCAGCAAGATGCTGGTCGCCGGTGTGCTGGCGCTGGTGGTCGGTCTGGTCACCAGCTTCGTCTCGTTCTTCCTCGGCCAGGCCCTGCTGGGTGACCACAGCATCGGCATCGGCGCGGACAACGTGCTGCGGGCCGTCGTCGGCGCCGGCCTCTACATGGGGCTGATCGCGATCTTCTCCATGGGCGTGGCGTCGATGCTGCGCAGCTCCATGCTGTCGCTCGGCATCCTGATGCCGTTCTTCTTCCTGGTCTCCCAGATCCTGTCGGCCGTGCCGGGCGCGAAGAGCGTCGCCCGTTACTTCCCCGACCAGGCCGGGTCCAAGATCATGCAGGTGGTGCCCGACGCGATGAACAGCGACCCGGCTCCCTACGGGCCGTGGGCCGGACTGCTGATCATGGTCGCGTGGGTGGTGGCCGCGGTGATCGGCGGCTTCCTCGTACTCAAGAAGCGGGACGCCTAGGCGATTGCCCGTCCGGGAAGGCCTCGTTCTCGGTCAGCAGCAAGTCGAAGCGCTCCCAACCCTGCCACTGCCAGACGTCCCGCTCCGGGTCAGCCCTGAGCGGGACGAACCGGCCAAGCTCGAAATCGCCCTGTGCCGCATCCAGGTCGAACCAGCGCTCGTCGGCCACTTCGCTACCGAGTCCCACCGTCCGAGCCGTCAGTCTCACCATGAGCTTGGCATCCTCCGACGTGGAGAGATCCTTGCCCTGAATGCTGGTGAGCGGCAGCCTGTCCACGCTCGCGTCCACCGGTATCCATACGGTGAACGGCGCCCCACGCTCCACAGCAAGCCAAGAGCGTTCATCCGCTCGCTGTCCCTTCTCGTCGAGGACCTCAAGCCACTTCTTATAGATGACGCGACTTCCGTCGAACGGTGATGTCTCCAGGTAGCGCAGATGCACCTGGGCTTTGAGGTCGACGACGGAGAGATTGTCGAAGTGGTTGTAGAAGCGCACCGCGATGACGGCATGATCTGCATCGCGGCCGTCAGGCACCGGAAAGTCCGAAGTATGGTGCGGCGAGATGCTTGCACGCCGTCGCCAGATGAAGGGGCGCAGCGCGAACAGTTTGATCAGGACGATGCCGAGGAGCACTGCGGGAACCAGGGAGCCCGTCAGCGAGGCCAGTGTCGCCAGCAGGCCGTGGGCAAGGCTTTCCGGCTCAGGGCTGAGACTGTCGGTGCCCACGCAGGCCCGCAGCGCTCCCAGGGTCAGGTTCAGCAGGCCTTCACCATCACGTAATCGCTCTCCGGCGCTACGCGGGGAACGCTCGGTCAGCGTCCAGACAACCGCGATGAGCGCGGCCAGGCAGAGCAGTGCACTCAATGCCATCAGCATCAGGGCATGGACGGAGCGGCCGGCGATCCACCAGCGAACAGATGTCCTGTAGCGGGGATGCCGTCCTCTCCGTCCCCGCAGCCGTCCCGATGTCCACATTCTCGAACCCCCGTTCCAGAAACTTCGCGGGAAAGCCCTCTGCCCACAATTGGCTCCGTCCAATCCGGGCGCGAGGTGGCAGAGCAGTTCGCTGCGGGTAGACCCGGTATGGAAGGCTCTGGCCGTACCCGTGCCAATCGAAGGACGTCACTGTGATGGATCGAAGCCTCGCAGCACTGGGCCTGGACGGAGTTGCGGCCAGAGAGCCTCTGACCTATCCGGGCCGTCCGACCCCCGAGCCCTCACTACTCGACGGAAATGTCCTGCTCCGGCTGGGCGTACGCCCGATGCGGCTCGGCGACTGGTACGTGGAGGAGAAGCTGCAGCTCGACGAAGAGCTGAAGCAGCGGGGCCAGGTCGTGGCAGGCCGTCGGCATCCCGTCATCGCCGTGGGCTCCAACGCCTCTCCCGGCCAGGTGAGCCACAAGCTCAGCCGCCTCGGACTTCCCGTATCCGTACCGATGGTGCCCGTACGGGTGGAAGGCATCGGCGTCGGCTGCTCCGGGCACATCAGTCCGGCGGGCTACGTTGCGGGCACCCCCTATGTGGACCGGGAAGCCAACACGGTCCTCGTCGTCGCCTGGCTGGACTCCGAACAGCTGGAAGCCGTCGACGCCACAGAGTTCCCGGACTACCAGCGGGCGATACTGCCGGGTGACGAATTCCCGATGACCATGCCCTCCGGAGAGCGGCTCGGCGGCGCATACATCTACTTCAGCTCGCACGGGGTGCTGGCCGGCCCGGACGGTACACCACGCCCGGGCGGCGGGGACCAGTCGGAACTCCTGGCCGCGCTGCTCCACGCATCGCCACGGCTAGGTGAGCTGCTCGGCCCCGACCCATCGTCCTGGGTGAAGAAGGCGGGTAACGACTCCGGTCTGCGCGAAAAGGGCACCACACTCTTCGGCGCGGAGGGATGGGTACTCCCGCAGACCGATTTCCTGCCCTATCTGGACGACTCCGCCGACCTCCGCCCGTACGACGACCTGCCGCCACTCGGCGACTCGCTGCCGTGAACGGCTTGGCCGGAACCGTCACGGCCTGGTTATCCTCCTAACTCTTACGGGGGCGTGCGGCCGGACGGCCTGGGCCCCGAGAGCAGATAAGTCGATGGGGCTGGAGCATGATCGAGGCAGTCGGCCTGACCAAGCGCTATGGCGCGAAGACGGCCGTGTACAACCTTTCCTTCCAGGTACGGCCCGGCACCGTCACCGGCTTCCTCGGTCCCAACGGGTCGGGCAAGTCGACGACCATGCGCATGATGCTCGGCCTGGACCGGCCGACCTCCGGACACGTGACGATCGGCGGCCACGCCTACCGCAGCCTGCCGAACGCTCCGCGCCAGGTGGGCGCCCTGCTCGACGCCAAAGCGGTGCACGGCGGTCGCAGTGCCCGCAACCACCTGCTCTCGCTGGCTCAGCTCGCCGGTATCCCCGCGGCCCGGGTCGACGAGGTGCTCGGTGTCGTCGGTCTCCAGGGCGTCGCCCGGAAACGTTCCAAGGGCTTCTCGCTCGGGATGGGCCAGCGGCTCGGCATCGCGGCCGCGCTGCTGGGCGACCCGCAGGTGCTGCTCTTCGACGAGCCGGTCAACGGTCTCGACCCGGAGGGCATCCTCTGGGTCCGTAACCTGATGCGGATGCTGGCCTCCGAGGGCCGTACGGTCTTCGTCTCCAGCCACCTCATGAGCGAGATGGCGCTCACCGCCGACCATCTGATCGTGATCGGCCGGGGCCAGCTGATGGCCGATATGAGCATCACAGACTTCATCTCGGCCAACTCGGCCGACTTCGCCCGGGTCCGGGTCCAGGACAACGGGTCCGAACAGCGGGAGAAGCTCACCGCCACGCTCACCGAGGCCGGCGGCCAGGTCATGTCCGAGCCGGACGGCGGCCTGCGGATCACCGGGCTGCAGCTGCCCCGGATCAGCGATCTGGCCCATGACTCCGACGTGCGGCTGTGGGAACTCTCTCCGCACCAGGCCTCGCTGGAGGAGGCGTACATGCGGATGACGCAGGGCGCCGTGGACTACCGCTCCACGGCGGACCAGAGAGAGGGGCTGCAGCCCCCGGTCCTGGACGCGTACGGGCAGCCGCACCCCGGGTACGCCCCGCCGCAGCAGACCGTCCCCGAGGTGCCGCAGCAGGGCTGGTACGCCCCTCCGCCGCCCGGGGCGAACCCCTACGCGAAGGCTTCCGGGCCCGCTCAGGCCCCGGCCGCCCCGGTGGCTCCCGCCCCCACCGCTCCGGCCGCCGCCCCGGCACCGCCCGCCGCGGCTCCCGCAGACCCGACCGCGCGCGAGACCAGCGAGGACCCCCGATGACAACGCCGTCCACGCCGCCGACACCGTTCCAGCAGCAGGCGTACCAGCAGCCCCCCGCACCGCAGCAGCAGATGCCGGGCGCGCAGGCCGGTTACTACACCTCGCCGATCCCGGTGCGCCGGGCCACCCTCAGCGACGCGATCGCATCCGAGTGGACCAAGATCCGCTCGGTGCGCTCCACGATGTGGACGCTCGGCGTCATGGTCGTGCTGCTGCTCGCCCTCGGTGTGCTCACGGCCGTCGCGGTCGACGTGTCCGACACCGAGCTGGGCTCCACCCCCGTGCTCAGCCTCGGCTTCTACGGGGTGCTGCTCGGCTCGATCTGCGTGATCACGCTCGGCGTGATGACCATCGCCTCGGAGTACGGCACCGGGATGATCCGTACGACGATGACGGCCTGCCCGAGCCCCGGACGGGTGCTCGGCGCGAAGGCCATCGTCTTCTTCCTGCTCACCTTCGTCCTGACGACCGTGATGACCTCGGTCGTCGCGATGCTCCAGACGGCCATCCTGGACGCCGACGCTCCCAGCGGCGCGGACTGGCTGCGCAGCACGGTCGGCGTCGGCCTCTACATCGCGACCCTGGGGCTGCTCTCGCTGTCGATCGGCGCGCTCATCCGGCACTCGGCCGGTGCGATCACGATCATGATCGGGGTGATGCTGCTGCCGCTCGTGCTGGCGATCTTCATGTTCGCCGAGTCGCTCGCGACGCTCCAGGAGTGGCTCCTGGAGTACTCGATCCCCAACCAGCTCAGCCACTTCTACGACACCTCGGTCACCGATTCCGGACCGACCGGCTGGGAACCGCTGTGGATCATCCTCGTGGTGACCGCCGTGGTCATGGGCGGCGCGTACGCGTCGATGAGCCGCCGCGACGTCTGACCGGCTGCCGCACCCCCACGCCGTGCGCCGGCAGGGAGATCAGTACCGAGGAGCGTTCCTGGACCGCTGCACCCGTGTGGTGCGGCGGTCCTTCGCGTTCCAGCACGCCTTGTGCCAGTGCCTGCGGTCGTCGATCCCGCCGTACTCGGGCCAGGCCACCAGGTGCGGGACGCCGGACGGGATCTCCTGGTCGCAGCCGGGGCACCGGTAGCGCTTGCCGGCCGCGCTCGCGCCGCTGACCGGACGGACGGACCAGTCCTCGCCCTGCCACTCCTCGGCGCGTCCCCCGCCGCCGTACCGGCCCCCCTCCGTGCTCGCGCTGTCGGCGGGACTCTCGCCGCCTCGGGGGCGGTTGCGGCGCGGGGACACGTGACACCTCACGGGGCAGGCTGGGCAGTTCGCGTCCAGCGTAGGGCCATTCGGCCGGGGCAGACGTCCCGCACCGCGCGCCACGGGGCCCGGGACGGGACGGGTTACCGGAAAATCGCAACAACTTCCCGCCGGACCGTGCCTTTGGCACGTGTCAGACGTTGTTGCCAGTAGGGGAAAGCCGCGTCGGCCGCAAGGAGGCTATAGGCGATGCGTGTGGGAACGTTTGTACTGGCAGCCCAGTTTCCGGGGCAGGGGCCGGGCGAAGCGCTGCACCGCGCGATCCGGTCCGCCGAGGTCGCGGAGGAATCCGGGCTCGACTCGGTCTGGCTGGCGGAACACCATTTCGTGCCGTACGGGGTCTGCCCGTCCGCCGTGACGCTGGCCGCTCTGCTGCTCGGCCGCACCCGAAGAATCCGAGTGGGCACGGCGGTGAGCGTGCTGCCGACGCAGCATCCGGTGGTGCTCGGCGAGCAGGCCGCACTGCTCCACCTCACCAGCGGCGGCCGGTTCACCCTCGGAGTCGGCCGGGGCGGTCCCTGGATCGACCTCGAAGTCTTCGGAGGCGGCCTGGAGGCGTACGAGAAAGGCTTCCCGGAGTCCCTGGGCCTGCTGCTCGACTGGCTGCGCGAACCACGCGTGGCGGGCCGCGGGGAGCGTTACGGCTTCCGCGAGGTGGCGGTGGTGCCCCGGGCCGACGAGCTGTTCGACGGAGAGAGCGGCGAGTGCCCCGGCGGTCCCGAGGTGATCGTCGCGTGCACCTCGCCGAAGAGCGTGCGGCTCGCCGCCGAGAACGGCCTGCCCATGCTGCTCGGGATGCACTGCGGGGACGAGGAGAAGGCCGAGATGGTCGCTCTCTGGCGGTCCAGCGCGCTGGCCGCGGGCCGTTCGCCGGAGAGCGTGCGTCAGGCCGGGCACGTGTCCGCGGGGGTGGCCCAGATCGCGGACCGCACGGAGGATGCCACCGAGACGCTCGTGAAGGCGATGCCGGGCTGGCTGCGGCAGGGGCTGGACGCCCATGTGACGGTCGACGGCCGACACCGGGTGATGCGCGACCCGGTCGGCTATACGGAGCTGCTGTGCGGCATTCACCCGGTGGGCCCGCCCCGGCTCGCGGC
Source organism: Streptomyces sp. NPDC058221 (assembly GCF_042882365.1). Classification (NCBI taxonomy): domain Bacteria; kingdom Bacillati; phylum Actinomycetota; class Actinomycetes; order Kitasatosporales; family Streptomycetaceae; genus Streptomyces; species Streptomyces sp. NPDC058221. The sequence continues at coordinate 35,167 of NZ_JBHVWF010000083.1, forward strand.
GGACCGGCTCGCGGCCACGGCCGAGCGCACGGGTATCACCCGCTTCGCGCTCCTGGTCGAGGGTTCGGGAGATCTGGTGGCCACGGAGGAGAACGTAGCGCGCTTGGGCACCGAGGTACTGCCGCTCCTGAAATGACCGCCGGAATCCGCTCTTCCGGTGTACGAACGGGAGCTGCCGCCCCGGACCAGTTGCACCTCCCGCGGCCCGGAACGGCAGCAAAGGTGTTCAGCAGTCCCGAAGTTCGGGCGACTGGTTGAGCAACTGGCCCCTCACCGAGGTGAACTTGGCCAGCCGGTCGTCGACCGAGGCGTCCAGCGGGAACACCGCGACACGGTGGCAGTTCTGGAATGCCAGACGCACTCCGAAGTGCCGCTGCAGCGCGCCGCGTATGGCATCACTTGCGAGTGCACGCAGCAGCTGGCCGCGCGCCTGCTCGTCCGGCGGAGGCGTCTGGTTGTCGGCGAACTCTCCGCCGTCGACCTTCAGCTGAGCCACCAGCGAGCTGATCATCTCCCATGCGAAGGGCAGGGAGGTCCGGACGCAGTCGACGAAGTCGGCTTCGTCGACCTCGCCTCGCTCGGCCTGTTCCAACAGCGCCGGTGAGACGTCGAGCGACATGGGTTCTCCTCTCGCGACCCCGACGGAGAGCCGGGGCCTTACGGGCAGGGAAGGAGGACGGCGACGCAGCGTGCACAGACGGCGACCTCCTGCATCCACGGTAAGCGCGCAGTCCGGGCCGCACCAGGAGATTGGGAACACAACCGGCCAATAACGAAGGGGTTCAAAGGCGGACAAGGCAGATTCGGTCAGGTAGGGGCGGGGATGGAGTGACAGGTGGGTGAATCGCGTCGACCGCCGGTCGTCGAGTAGCGTTGCCCACCATGCGTCTCGTCATCGCCCGCTGCTCCGTGGACTACGCGGGCCGGCTCACGGCCCACCTGCCCTCCGCTCCCCGTCTGATCCTGGTGAAGGCGGACGGGAGCGTGTCGATTCACGCCGACGACAGGGCGTACAAACCGCTCAACTGGATGTCGCCGCCCTGCACTCTGAAAGAGGGCACCGGTGACACCGAGGGCGTCTGGACCGTGGTGAACAAGGCGGGCGAAAAACTGATCATCACCATGGAGGAAATCCTCCATGACTCGTCCCATGAGCTGGGCGTCGACCCGGGCCTGATCAAGGACGGCGTGGAAGCCCACCTCCAGGAGCTGCTCGCCGACCGCATCGAGACGCTCGGCGAGGGCTACACCCTGATCCGCCGCGAGTACTTCACCGCCATCGGCCCGGTCGACATCCTCTGCCGCGACGCGGACGGGCAGACCGTGGCCGTGGAGCTCAAGCGCCGCGGCGACATCGACGGCGTGGAGCAGCTGACCCGCTACCTGGAACTCCTCAACCGCGACCCGCACCTCGCCCCGGTGAAGGGCATCTTCGCCGCCCAGGAGATCAAGCCCCAGGCCCGCGTGCTGGCGACGGACCGCGGCATCGGCTGTGTGGTCCTCGACTACAACGCGATGCGCGGCATCGAGGACGACAAGCTCCGCCTGTTCTGACGCCCGGCACCGAAGAGCGAAGCCCCGGCCACAACAAGCCCGTCCAGCACCTCAGGACGAAGCCCCGGCCACAACTAGCCCGTCCAGCACCTCAGGACGAAGCCCCGGCCACAACTAGCCCGTCCAGCACCTCAGGACGAAGCCCCGGCCACAACTAGCCC
>NZ_JBHVWF010000084.1:0-36837 GCF_042882365.1 Streptomyces sp. NPDC058221
CGGCACCCGGCGGGGGTTGGTCGGCGGCGGGCCCGGGCCGCCCTTAGGCGCGGTGGGGGGCGGACCGGTTCCGGTCCGCCCCCCTCGGCGCGTCAGTGCCTCAAGATCTCACGGCCGCGCGGCCACCTGCTGCCAGGGCCGGCACAGCCCCAGGAAGCACGCCATCGCGCCCACCGCGCACACCAGTTGCACGACGGCCATCGGCACGGCCGTCGCCTCCCCCGCGATCCCGACGAGCGGCGAGGCGACGGCGCCGATCAGGAACTGGGACGTGCCGAGCAGCGCGGAGGCGGATCCTGCGGCGTGCTTGGTACGCATCAGGGCCTGCGTGTTGGTGTTCGGCATCGCAAGCCCCATCGCGGACATCAGGACGAAGAGCCCGGACGCCACCGGCACGAGACCGACGTCGCCGAAGACCCCGGACGTCATCAACAGCAGCGCCGTCGCGGCCAGCACGATGACGCAGAGCCCGAAGGTGAGGGCCTTGTCGAGGCTGATCCGCCCGACGAGGACCTTGCCGTTAATCTGGCCCACGGCGATCAGGCCGACCGAGTTGATGCCGAAGAGCAGGCTGAAGGTCTGCGGGGAGGCCCCGTAGATCTCCTGCACGACGAACGGTGAGGCGCTCACATACGCGAAGAGGGCGGCGAAGGCGAGGCTGCCCGCGATCATGTAGCCGGTGAAGACGCGGTCCGCGAGCAGCCCGCGCATGGTGCGCAGCGCGTCGCCGATGCCGCCGGTGTGGCGTTCCGCCGGCGGCAGGGTCTCCTGCAGCCACTTCCAGACGACCAGGGTCAGCAGGACGCCGACCACGGTGAGGACGGCGAAGATGCCCCGCCAGTCGGTGAGCCGCAGGACCTGTCCGCCGATCACCGGGGCGATGACCGGGGCGACTCCGGAGATCAGCATCAGGGTGGAGAAGAACCTGGCCATCTCCACGCCGTCGTACATGTCACGCACCACCGCCCGGGCGATGACGATGCCGGCCGCGCCCGCGAGCCCCTGGAGCAGACGGAAGCCGATGAGGAGTTCGACGGTCGGGGCGAAGACACAGATCGCGGTCGCGAAGACGTAGACGATCATGCCGATGAGCAGCGGACGCCTTCTGCCCCAGCGGTCACTCATCGGTCCGACGACGACCTGGCCGAGCGCCATGCCGGTGAGGCAGGCGGTGAGGGTGAGCTGGACGGTCGTCGCGGGGGCGCTCAGCGCGTCGGTGACGGCGGGCAGCGCCGGGAGGTACATGTCCATGGACAGCGGCGGCAGCGCGGTCAGACCGCCGAGTACCAGGGTGACGAGGAGTCCGGTGCGCCGGGCCGCCGCGGTGGCGGCCCGGCGGGGTGGAGAAGTGGCCGGCCCGCCGGAAAGTCCGGTCCGGGGTCCGGTGTCGGTTATGTCTGGGTGCTGGGCCCGGCTGACGCCGCTCTCCGGCATTCTCATCTCCATAGTTGTTGAATCCGCCTCTATGCTCTCAGCTCAGCCGGAATGGTCGATACCTTTTTGGGAGCGTGCATGAGCAGGACTGTCCGTTGGGGCGTGCTGGCGACAGGTGGCATCGCGGCGACTTTCACCGCTGACCTGCTGGCGATGCCCGATGCGGAGGTGGTTGCCGTGGCCTCCCGCACGGACACCTCGGCGAAGGCGTTCGCCGAACGGTTCTCGATACCCAGGGCGTACGGCAGCTGGGCCGAGCTCGTCGCCGACGACGAGGTGGACGTGGTGTACGTGGCCACGCCCCACTCGGCGCACCGGGAGGCGGCCGCGCTCGCCCTGGAGGCCGGCAAGCACGTGCTGTGCGAGAAGGCGTTCACCCTCAACGAGCGCGAGGCGCGGGAGCTCGTGAAGCTCGCCCGGGACCGTGGCCTCTTCCTGATGGAAGCGATGTGGACGTACTGCAACCCGGTCATCCGGCGGATGACGGAGCTGGTGCGCGACGGGGCGATCGGCGAGATCCGTACCGTGCAGGCCGACTTCGGCTTCGCGGGCGACTTCGGGGCCGAGCACCGGCTGCGCGATCCCGCGCTGGGCGGCGGCGCGCTGCTGGACCTCGGGGTCTACCCGGTGTCGTTCGCGCAGCTGCTGCTGGGGGAGCCGGACCGGGTGCAGGCGGACGCGCTGCTGTCCCCCGAGGGCGTCGATCTGAACACCGGCATGCTGCTGGGCTGGGGCTCGGGCGCCACCGCCCTGCTCTCCTGCTCGATCGTCGGGCACCACCCGACAGCCGCCACGGTCATCGGGACGGCCGGCCGGATCGACTTCCCGGACAGCTTCTTCCACCCGCGGGGCTTCGTGCTGCACCGGGCGGGGGCCGAGCCCGAGGAGATCACCTCCGGGCCGGGGCCGCGGGGCCTGTCGGGGATGCAGTTCGAGGCGGCCGAGGTGATGCGGGCGGTCCGGGCGGGCGAGACGGAGTCCCCGCTGGTGCCGCTGGACGGTTCGCTCGCGGTGATGCGGACGCTCGACGCGGTACGTGACCGCATCGGCGTCCGCTATCCGGTGGACGCGCTGTAGGGCGGTCAGGCCGGGGTGAGGCCCTGGTTGCCCACCTCCGTGACGTAGGAGCCGGCCGTCGTGACGGGGGAACCGGGCGTGGTGACGGCGGCCACCGTGCGGAAGTCGGCGCGCGCCTGCCGCTCCTGGAGCGTCACGACGGCGTACCCGCGGCGGCCGTTGTAGAACTTCAGGTGCGGGTTGGCCCGGGTGAGGTTGTTCCAGTTGGCCGGCTTCTCCGAGCCGTCCTTGCCGCTGGTGACGGACGTGGTGACGATCTCGGTGCCCAGGGTGCGTGACGCCGGGTCGTCGAAGTCCCGTTTGATGTCGAATCCGTAGCTCACGTGCACATCGCCGGTCAGCACCATCAGGTTGTCCACGCCGACGGCCTCGGCGCCCTTCAGGATCCGGTCCCGGGAGGCCGGGTAGCCGTCCCAGGAGTCCATCGAGAGCTTGTAGGCGTCGGTCGGCACATCGCGCCGCTGGGCGAAGGTGACCTGCTGCGGCACGACGTTCCAGGCGGCCCTGGAGTGGCGCCAGCCGTCGATCAGCCAGCGCTCCTGGGCGGCGCCGGTCAGGGTGCGCGAGGGGTCCTCGGACTCGGGGCCCGAGGTCTGCCAGCCGTCGCCGTACGCCTGGTCGCTGCGGTACTGGCGGGTGTCGAGGATGTCGAACTGGGCGAGCCGGCCGAACTGCAGGCGCCGGTAGAGCCTCATGTCCGCGCCGGTCGGCCGCTGCGGGGCGCGCAGCGGCTGGTTCTCCCAGTACGCGCGGTAGGCGGCGGCCCGGCGGATCAGGAACTCCTCCGGCGGCACCCCGTCCTCGGAGGTGTCCCCGGCGTAGTTGTTCTCGGTCTCGTGGTCGTCCCAGGTGACGACGAAGGGGTGTGCGGCGTGGGCGGCACGCAGGTCGGGGTCGGACTTGTAGAGGGCGTACCGCAGCCGGTAGTCCTCCAGCGTGGTCGTCTCCCGGTTGAAGAGGGCCGGCAGGGTGCGGTCGGTGTAGTTACGGGCGCCGCCGGCCGCGGTCACGGCGTACTCGTAGAGGTAGTCGCCGAGGTGGAAGACGACGTCGACGTCCTCCTGGGCGAGGTGTTTGTAGGCGGTGAAGTAGCCGTCGTGGTAGGCCTGGCAGGACACGGCCGCCAGGCTCAGCTCGCGCTTGTGGGCGGAGGGGGCGGGTGCGGTGCGGGTCCGGCCGACCGGGCTGGTCCACTTGCCGGTGCGGAAGCGGTAGTAGAGGACGCGGTCGGCGTCGAGTCCCTTGACCTCCACGTGGACGCTGTGGTGGAACTCCGGGTGGGCGGTGGCGGAGCCGCGCCGGACGATCCGGGTGAAACGCTCGTCGCGGGCCAGCTCCCAGCTCACCTCGACACGGGCGCCGGGCAGTCCGCTGTCGGGCTCGAACGGGCGGGGCGCGAGCCTCGTCCACAACAGGACGGAGTCGGGCAGCGGGTCGCCGGAGGCGACACCGAGGGTGAACGGGTCCTCGCCGATCTGCCGGGCGTGCATCTCGCGTGCGCTCGCCGTTCCCGCGGCCGGCAGCCCGACCGAGAAGGCGAGCGCGGCGGCGGCTCCGGTGACGGTGAGGAAGCGGCGGCGGTCGGTGTGCCGAGCGGCGTCGCGCAGCTCCTGCTGGTGCGATGAGTGCGTCATCTGTCCCTCCCCTGACTGGTGATGTGGGGGAAGTCCACCGGTCCAGCACATCCGGCGGTTGTCGTGCTCGCGTCGCGCGGGCGTCGCCGGGATGAGGAATGCGACAGGAATGGGTCCCCAGGGGCAAACTCCGCATATGCGGCCAGGGACATGATCATTAACTCCGGGCGGAACACCCCGGGAATCGCCGGTGACCGCCGCCGGAATCACCCCCGGGAGCGCGAACCCGCCCCCCGGACACGCCGTTTGACCCGATTGCGCGCCGCTGAACGGGCAGCCGTCGGTGCGGTCCGGGCGGCCGGGGTCCTTCGACCGGATCGACCCCTGGGCGTACGCTGCCGCACCATGAGCAACAAACTGTTGAACTCCGCGATGAAGACGGCTGTGGTCACGGGCGCGGGCTCCGGGATCGGCCGCGCGGTGGCTCTGGCCCTGACCGGCGCCGGCTGGTCGGTGGCGCTCGCGGGCCGCCGCCCCGAACCGCTCGCCGGAACCGCCGCGCTGGCCGGTGAGGACGCCCGGGTCATCACCGTCCCCACCGACGTCTCACGGCCCGGCGACGTGGACGCGCTCTTCTCCTCGGTGCACGAGCGCTTCGGCCGCCTCGACCTGCTCTTCAACAACGCGGGCACCTTCGGTCCGGGCGGCGTACCGGTCGAGGACCTCACGCTCGAGGACTGGCGCACGGTGGTCGACGTGAATCTGACGGGGGCGTTCCTGTGCGCCCAGGCGGCGTACCGCCGGATGAAGGAGCAGGACCCGCAGGGCGGGCGGATCATCAACAACGGCTCGGTCTCCGCCCACGCACCTCGCCCGCACTCGGTCGCCTACACCGCGACGAAGCACGCGCTCACCGGTCTGACGAAGTCGCTGTCACTGGACGGGCGCCCGTACCGGATCGCCTGCGGGCAGATCGACATCGGCAACGCGGCGACCGAGATGACCGAACGGATGCGGACCGGAATCCTCCAGGCCAACGGCGAGCTGGCCGTGGAGCCGGTGATGGCGGCCGCGGACGTGGCCAGGACCGTGGTCCACATGGCGGAGCTGCCGCTGGAGGCGAACGTCCAGTTCGCGACGGTCCTGGCGACCGGCATGCCGTACGTGGGCCGGGGCTGACCCGCCGGCCCGCCCGGCCGGAACCGGTCCCTGAACGACCGGAGCTGACCAGCCCTCACACCGGAACGATCGATGCCCACCGGAAAGGCACCCAGCCGGTCCGGTAAGCGCGTGCTGCCCTTATGCTCAACGCCCTTCACCGGAACTACACACTAGGAACACAGCATGCGCATACGCACCGCGGTGCCGCTCGCCCTGGCCGCCACCACCGCACTCGCCGGTTCGCTGCTCGTCACGGCCCCGGCCTCGGCCGCCGCACACCAGAGCGGAGTGCACCTCGGCAAGATCCAGTACGACAGCCCCGGCAAGGACACCCGGTCCAACACCTCGCTCAAGGCCGAATGGGTCGAGATCCACAACAACACCAAGTCGAAGTTCCAGCTCAAGGGCTACAAGCTGAAGGACAACACCGGCTACACCTTCACCTTCGGCAGCTACAACGTCAGCCCCGGCAAGACCGTCAAGGTCCACACCGGCAAGGGCACGACCAGCCCCGGGCATGTGTACTCGAACCGCGGTTCGTACGTCTGGAACAACACCGGTGACAAGGCGCGGCTGATCAAGCCGAACGGCAAGCTGCTGGACTCCTGCTCCTGGACGAAGTCGAGCAAGGGCACCAAGAACTGCCACTGAACCGGACGCGCGACCCCGGCCCCGGCCGCCGCAGGGCGGGACCGGGGCCGGCGGGAATGCCCCGGACCACAGCGCGGTTGTGCGGCACATGAGTGAGCTTCCCGCGACCCGGATCCTGCGCTACACCGCTTTCTCCGCCGACCCCGGGGGCGGTAACCCGGCCGGCGTCGTGCTCGACGCCACCGGGCTGGACGAGGGGGCGATGCTGGCCGTGGCGGCGGAGCTCGGCTACAGCGAATCGGCCTTCCTGACCGGGCGGACCGAGGCGGCGGCGCCTGGCGCGCACGGCTACGCGATCCGCTACTTCAGCCCGAAGGCCGAGGTCCCGTTCTGTGGGCACGCGACCGTCGCGACGGCCCTGGCCCTCGCCGAACGGGACGGCCCCGGGGACCTGGAGTTCGCCACCGCCGCCGGTCCCGTACCGGTCACCGTCGTCCGCGAGGGCGGCGAGCTGCGGGCCACCCTCACCAGTGTGGAACCGCACGTCACGGACATCGCCCCGGACGACCTGACGGAGGCGCTGGCTGCCCTGGACTGGCCGGCCGCGGACCTCGACCCGGCCCTGCCTCCCCGTATCGCCTACGCGGGCGCCCGGCACCTGGTGCTGGCCGCCGGGACCCGGGAGCGGCTGGCCGCGCTCGACTACGACTTCGCGCGCCTCGAAGCGCTCATGCACCGGCTGGACCTGACCACGCTCCAACTGGTGTGGCGCGCCTCGGACACCGTCTTCCACGTCCGTGACCCGTTCCCGGTCGGCGGTGTGGTCGAGGACCCGGCGACGGGCGCGGCGGCGGCTGCCTTCGGTGCGTACCTGCGCACGCTGTCCCTGGTCCCGGAAACCGTCGGGCTGACCCTCCACCAGGGCGAGGACATGGGCCGGCCCGGCACGCTCACCGTCGCGCTGCGGGCAGGCGACGCACGGGTACGGGTGAGCGGGACGGGGACCAGGATTCCGGCGCCGGCCGGGGCGTGACCCGCCCGGCGGCGGGACGCACCGGCCGCCGGCGGCCGGTCAGCGGCTGAGGAACTTCCGGTACCAGGGGGCGTGTTCGGCGAAAGACGTACGGAAGTCCGGGCCCGGCGGGCAGTCGAAGTCCGCCCAGACCCGGTCGTCGGCGAACCAGTGGTCCACGGTGAGCATCTCGAAATGGTGCTTGGCGTAGGGGACCGAGGCCAGCCGGGCGCGGGCCTCGTCCATCCCGATCTCCGTCCCCGCCCAGGGCAGCGAGAGTTCACTGAGGACCGTCGACAGCAGGTCCGAACAGCTCACCGGGTCGGGGTGGTTGACGTGGTAGACGCCGGTCGGCCGCTTCGGGGAGAGTGCCGCCCCGAGCAGCGCGCGGCCGAGGGTGTCCACGTCGATCATCGAATGACGCGCTTCACAGCCGGCAGGTCCGGCCGACAGGTACCGCAGAAGGGAGACCAGCCCGGGAATCGCCCACCGGTCCCCCTCCCCGTGGACGAGGTGCGGCCTCAGGACCGTTCCCCCGGCCGCGAGGACGTGCTGTTCGGCGGCGGCCCGGGTCAGGCTGGTGACCGAGGCGGGGGCCGGTTCGGCCGTACCCGGGCGCAGCGCGTTGAACGGGCCGCGGCCGTAGACGGAAGCGGTGCTCAGCTGGACGATCCGGCCGACGCCACTGCGTACGGCCTCGTCCACCAGGGCCCGGGTGCCGTGGTCGTTGACGGTCCGTGCGGCCTGTTCGCCGGAGCCGATGTGCGAGGCGCAGTGGATCACCGCGTCGACGCCCTCGCAGCTGCCGCGCAGCGTCCCGGGGTCGGCGAGATCCCCGTACACCTTCTCGAAACCGGAACCGTCGGTCCCCTGGGCCGATTCCGCCGGCTCGGTCCGGTGGATCATCGTCCGGAGACCGAGGCCGGGGGTGGCGCGGGCGGCGGCGACCACCCTGCTGCCGACGAATCCGGTCGCGCCGGTGATGAGGATGCGCGTGGTCATGAGCGGCGGCTCCGGGCGTCGCTGGGGCCGGTCGGGTGGGGATCCGGCGTGCGGAGGGTGCAGGTGAAGGCGGGTTCGTCGCCCTGGACGGCCCGTATGAGCACTCCGGCGGGCGAGGTCTCGTCGGCGGGGACGGGCAGGGCCTCGATCCGGCAGGGACGGTCGAGTTCCACGTACTGGAGGAAGTCGGCCTCCATCGATGCCGGGAGGAAGGTCCGGCCGGGAGAGAAGGCCTGCGCCGCCTGCCGGGCGGCCTCCATCAGGAGAATGCCCGGCACATGGTCGTTGGGGTGGCTGTACAGGGTCGGGTGCCGGGTGTCGACCCGCAGCTCCCAGGTGTCGGGGGCCGGCGCGGGCGCGAGCACGACGTCACGCTCGGAGGTCCTGCCCACCGCGTGCGGCGCGACAGCGGGGAGGAGGGGTATGCGCGCGTCGAGCATGGCGCTGCGGTGACCCCGCAGCCGCTGGTATATCGCGGCCGAGGTGACGCTGATGCGCCCGCCGCCGGTGGCGAACAGGGTGCCGCGGCGGTGAAAGAGGAAGTCGACGTCCATGGAGCCGAGCCTCCGGGCGCGGTACTGGATCCGGGAACAGGTCACCTCCATCGTGAGGTCCCAGGGGTCCTCGCCCAGAACGAGGCACTGGGCCTCGGAGGCGTAGTGCAGTTGCCACATCACGAAGGAGGCGTCGAGGGGCACGCCGAACTCGGAGTGCGCGATCAGCATGGTCGTCTGCCGAATGCTCTCCGCGATCAGCAGAGGGTCCTGGTAACCGCCGGTGACCGGAGAGAAGAAGCGGTGGGGCGTCGGCCAGTGGGCGGGCACCGAGAACTGGGAGTCGGTGAGCCGGGTCAGTCCGGTGGGGAAGGCGTCCTGCTGATCGGGCCGGTGGGCCATCTGTCTCAGCTGCTCCGGTGATCTCCCCCTCCGTGCCGATTCGTCCGTTCCGGCTACGGCAGCGGGGTCCGGGGCTTCGCCGGGGGCCACGGAGCGTTCCCCGCCCCTCTCGTTCCTGACGCTCTCGGCCGACACCGAAGCGCTGTGCGAGGTGCGCTGAACCATGAAGTTCTCCCAGGAGGATCCGAGTGACAGGGCCGAGCTGCCCAGCAGTAAGATACTGACAGCCCGGTTTTCCTTTCCAGCCAACCCCCTGTGGCACCGACTCCGCCACCACTAGAGAGAAGCTGATGGCACAGCAGGCGCGCGCGATCCAGACCCGGCAGTCGATCCTGGTGGCGGCGGCCGACGTGTTCGACCAGCGCGGCTACAGCAGCGCCACCATCAGCGAGATCCTCGCGCGGGCGGGAGTGACCAAGGGGGCGCTGTACTTCCACTTCGCCTCCAAGGAAGACCTCGCCCTCGGAGTGATGGACATACAGCTGCACAGCGATCCGCTCCCGCCCCAGCTGACCAAGCTCCAGGAGCTCGTCGACCAGGGCATGCTGCTGGCCCACCGCCTGCGCCACGAGCCCCTGGTACGGGCCAGCGTCGGCCTGGCCATGGACCAGGCGGTGGAGGGGCTCGACCGGGGCACTCCGTTCCGCGCCTGGATAGACAGGCTCGAACAGCTGCTGCGGGCCGCGAAGGGCCAGGGCGAACTGCTGCCGCACGTCGACCCCTGTGAGACCGCCGAGCTGTTGGCCGGATCCTTCTCGGGGATTCAGGTGATGTCTCAGGTGCTGTCCAACCGCGAGGACCTCGGGCGGCGGATCTCGGTCATGCTGCACTACCTCCTGCCGAGCATCTCGACACCGGCCGTACTGGCCACTCTGGACATGGCCCAGGATCGCGGTGAGCGTCTGCTCCGCAGCCTCGAAACCGTACCCAGCCAGGTCGGCACCTCCAACTGACCTCCAGAATCGGCCCTTTGACGACCCAAAGCAGACCGGACGGTCCGGAACGAGCCATGCCGATCGGCCGTTTCGGTCCTGCCCGGGCCTGACTGCGCGGGCTTCACGGTGCGGCTGGACCCACGGCTGCCCGGCCGTACGTATGGTCGGTGACACCGAGTCAGCCGTATGACAGGAGTCGCCGATGTCCGTCCGTCGCATCGTCCCCAACATCCCGGTCGGCACGGGCAAGGAGCCCGGGGCCGAGACCGTCGCCATGCGAGCGAACGCCGCGTTCTACCAACTGCTGGGTTTCGAGGAGGTCATGAACCTCGGCTGGATCATGACCCTCGCCTCACCGTCCGAACCCGCCGTCCAGGTCAGCATCATGACCGCCGACAGGACCGGGCCGGTCACACCGGACATGAGCGTCGAGGTGACGGACGTGGACGCGGTGCACGAGGCGCTGGTGCGCGAGGGCGCGGAGATCGTGTACGGCCCGCAGGACGAGGAGTGGGGCGTCCGCCGCTTCTTCGTACGTGATCCGAACGGCCGCGTGGTCAATGTCCTGAGCCACCGCTGACCCCGCCGGCAGAGACCGGACAGGGTCTCGTCCTCCCCGCCAATACCTCGGTCAGGACGCGTTGCGCCTGCCGGCGGCCGTCTTCCTGGCCGTGGTCTTCTTCGCCGGGGACTTCTTCGCTGCGGACTTGCCGGCTGCGGACTTCTTCGCCGTCGTCTTCTTGGCCGTGCTCTTCTTGGCCGTGGCCTTCTTGGCCGCACTCTTCCTGCTCGGCCGCATCGGGTGCACGGTCGCGTCGCCCTCCTCCGTGCCGCCGTCCTCCGTGCCGCCGTCCTCCGTGCCGCCGTCCTCCGTGCCGCGGTTCTCCTTCGCCGCCTTGACGGAGGCGTTCAGGGCCGCCATCAGGTCCATGACCTTCCCGGACTCGCCCTCCGCGTCACCGGCCGGTTCGGGGGCCTCCTTGCCCTCGGACTTCGCCTCTATGAGCTCCTCCAGGGCATCGCGGTAGTGGTCCCGGAAGCCGGAGATGTCGTCGGCGGCCATGGTCTCGGTGAGCTGGACCGCCTGCTCGATCTCGTCGTCGTCCAGCTCTACGTCCTTCGGCGCGAGGGACTGCGGGCTGCGGATCTCGTCGGGCCAGTGCATGACGTGCAGCACGATCGCGTTCTCGCGGGTCCGGAGCAGCCCGAGGCGCTCCCGTCCGTGCCAGGCGAATTTGGCGACGGCGACCTTGTCGGAGCGCTCCAGGGCCTTGCGGAGCAGGGTGTAGGGCTTCGCCGCGACCTGGCCGTCGATCCCCAGGTAGTAGCTGTCGCCGATCCGGACCGGATCGATGCTGCCGGCGTCCACGAACGCGACGATCTCGATCGCCTTCGCCGTCGGCAGCGGCATCTCGTCGAGCTCCTGGTCGGTGACGGGAACGATGTCGTCCTTCGTGACCTCGTAGCCCTTGCCGATCTCCTCCTGGGGCACGACCTCGTCGTCGATCGAGCAGATCTTGCGCGTGCGGACCCTGCCCATGTCCTCGAGGTGCACCTGCCGGAACCGGATCGAATGGTCCTCCGAGGCACTGACGATCTTGATGGGGATCGTGACCAGGCCGAAACTGATGGCCCCGGCCCACAGGGGTCGCGGCATACCTACCTCCAAGCCCATGGCGGTACACGGGCCGGCGGTGCCCGGATCCCGTGGCCGGCCAGGCACCCACCCGTGACGAGTGAGGTGACGGCAGACGAAGTCCTCTACGAACAGTGTGCCGCCCGATGCCGTGGGCCGCTTCCTCAGCCGGCGAGCCGGGTGCCCGGGGCGTCCGCGTGCACCGTCCGCCCTCGTCCGTACGGGTTCCCTGACTCACCCCTACGGCACAGTCACGCGGCGCCCCACGGGCGGGACAGAGAGGGTGGGCGTGCCGGGGACGACAGGAGGCGGCGCCGCACGGTGCGGCGAGAAGTCGGGCGATACAGCGGAGGGCAGCACATTCATGCCGGGACCGAAACGACAGCCGCGCCTCCCCCGGCGCCGTGGTGACCGGGGTGCGACGGACCAGATGCTGCGGACGCTGCTGCGGCGGCGCAAGAAAGCGCTGGCCGCCGAGGACGTGACGGTCACCGACCCGCCCAAGGTACGCCGCGCCGTCACTGCGGCGGCCCTCGGCAACACCATGGAATGGTTCGACTTCGGCGTTTACGCCTATCTCGCGGGCACCCTCGGAAAGGTCTTCTTCCCGTCCAGTTCACCGGGCGCGCAGGTGGTGTCGACCTTCGCGACGTTCGCCGCCGCCTTCCTGGTGCGTCCGCTCGGTGGGCTGGTGTTCGGGCCACTCGGTGACCGGGTCGGACGTCAGAAGGTCCTGGCGGTCACCATGATCATGATGGCGGCGAGCACCTTCGCCGTCGGTTTCCTTCCTTCGTACGCCACGGTCGGTTTCGCCGCTCCCGTGTTGCTGCTGGTGTGCCGTCTGGTGCAGGGTTTCTCCACCGGTGGCGAGTACGCGGGGGCCACGACGTACATCGCCGAGTACGCGCCCGACAAGCGCCGCGGCTTCCTCGGCAGCTGGCTGGACTTCGGCACCTTCATCGGCTACTCGCTGGGCTCCGGCCTCGTGACCGTGCTGACCGCGGTGCTCGGTTCGGACGGGCTGACCGACTGGGGGTGGCGCATCCCGTTCTTCGTCGCTGGACCGCTCGGCCTGATCGGTCTCTACATGCGGCTGAAGCTGGAGGAGACCCCCGCCTTCCAGCGCGAGGAGGAGGCACAGGCCGAGGCCCTGTCCGAAGGCGATCCGGTCGAGCAGGCGCGCCAGTCCGGCAAGGGCCGGCTGAAGGAGATCTTCACCAAGCACTGGGAGGCGGTGCTCATCTGCATGGGCCTGGTGCTGCTCTACAACGTCACGAACTACATGGTGACCTCCTACCTGCCGACGTACATGTCCGAAACGCTCGGCGAACCGGAGACGAGTTCACAGCTCCTGGTCCTCGGCACGATGCTCCTCGTGGCCCTGACCATCACGGTGGTCGGCAGGTCCTCGGACCGCTGGGGCCGACGCCCGCTCTTCATGGCAGGGAGCGCGGCACTGATCGTGTTCGCCATCCCGGCCTTCCTGCTCATCCGGGAGGGCGGCATCCTGCTTCCGGCGATCGGGTGCGGGATGCTCGGCCTGCTCCTGGTCTGCTTCGCGGGCACGTCGGCCTCGACCCTTCCGGCGCTGTTCCCGACCCGGCTGCGCTACGGAGCCCTGTCGATCGCCTTCAACATCTCAGTGTCGTTGTTCGGCGGGACCACTCCGCTGTTCGCCTCCGCACTCGTGGAGGTGACGGACAACGACATGGTCCCGGCGTACTACCTCATGGTCGCGGGCGTGATCGGACTCGTCGCGACCTTCTTCCTGCACGAGACGGCGGGCAAGCCGCTGCGCGGATCCGGGCCCATGGTGGAGACCCCGGAACAAGCCCGTGTCCTGGTGGCACGGAGCAGGACACGGGCGGGCCGGCAGGCGCGGGACGTCTGGATCCGGATGCGGCACCCGTGGGGCGGGGGAAGGCACAAGGACTGACGGCAGCCCCCGAAAGACCGGAATGGGCCTCCGGCTCAGGCCGGAGACCCTTTCCAGGACAAGGCACAGGTGACGGCAGACGACTCGGGCTGCGCGCCGGAGACAGCCGGTGCTCGGAGAGCGGGGCGCTGACCTGCCGGTTCGCGGGTGGGGGCGCTTACCGTGCAGGCTCGATGCGTTGCAGGAGCAGTTCCCTGACGCCGAAGCCGCCCAGGCAGGGCCTGAGCATGCTGTCAGCGGACGATGTCGCCCCATCGGTTTCCACCGAACGGAATCCGTCCGGAACGCGGAGGGCGATGTCGCGGTTTTCCTCAGCGCGCAGGTTGGTGATCCGGAGGACGAGACGGTCTTCGTCACCGGTGAGGGAAATCCTGCAGTCGGGCACGTCTCCCAGGTCGAGCAGTGTGCCGCCGGCGAATCGAGGATGCCGGGTCCCGGTGAACCGGTCCAGCGGGGTCACCTCATGAGCCAGTGCGCCGAGCCGGGCCTGTGCTCCGAACCGGGACGCCGCTTCGGGTGCGTGGCGGTCGATTGCGGTGAAGACGTAGCGGAAGCGGACTCGGCCGGGCTGTGTCGGCGGCGTGTTGCACGGCCAGAAGTTGTTCATCACGTAGGCGTACAGGTATCCGTTCTTCTCCGAGAAGCGCTCGGGCCAGGTTCCGCGGACCAGGTCCGAGGAGGAGAACAGGGCGCTGTCGGGCGCCGCCCAGATCACGCCGGGCCCTCCGTGCGCCGTGACGGTCACGGCGGAGGTGGCGGACAGCCACTCGTTGGACGAACCCGGACCATGATCGGCCCGTGGCTCCACCCAGCCCAGTTGCCTGTCGTAGCGCACCGTCGGGGAGTCGACCAGGAACGGGAAGGCGATCGACACCGATTCCATGTCGAGCACCGGCAGTTTCGTCGCTTCGACGGTCAGCTCGCAGTGGTCGGGAACATCGCGCAGCAGCAGTTCCACGGTGATGTCGTCGAGGCCCGCGCCTTCGCCGGCCCATCGCAGCCGGGTGCCGTCCGGAGTGCGGCGCGCGCCGAGCAGCCGCATCGGGGGACGTTCTTCGACGAGTGCGGTGGGTGCGGCGGGGTGGAGACGCGAATCGAGTTGTTTGATCATGGTCCGGTCGTGGACGCCGCTGCTTTTGGCTTCGGCAGCGGTCAGCTGTATCAACTCCCCAAGCGCGAAGGGTGCTTGGGAGTCCAGGAGCTCACGACCGGTGGGCAGATGACGCAGGCTGACAGGGAGTCCGTCGCCGTCCCGAAGCCCGATCTCCCACGCTCCGCTGGCTATCGTTCCCCCGGCTACGGCGGTTCCTACCGGGGTCCGCTCGTCGGTGGGGTGGGACGGGGGATTGCGCGCGGCTGTCGGGGGCTGTTCCCCTGCGGGAACGGTGTCGCTGCGGTCGCTCAGTGGGAAGGAACGGTAGCCGAAGGCCTCCATCTCCTCGAGGATCAGCCTGACTCGGAGCATGCCGGCGCAGTCGCTCAGCACCTCAAGGGGCACCGGCCGGCCTGCCGCGTCCAGGGGGGTACTCCCCTGCGTCAGGTCGACTTCGACGGTCAGTGATGCGGGCCAGGGGTGCGGGTTGTGGACCAGGAGGCAGGGGCCGTCCAGGTCGAGGGTCTCGGCCAGCTGACCGAGTACGCGGCGGCTCTCGTCGAGGGAGATCCGCGCCGCGTCGTCGATGGCGCGGCGTTTCCAGTGGAGTTGGTCGGCGATCTGTGGTGCGTGGGGGTGGGACACGGCACGGGCCCAGTTCCAGGTGTGCTCTCCCCCGGTGATCAGTCCGTCCCAGGCGCGGTCCAGGGCTTGCCGGTTCGGGCGGTAGCGCTCGTCCATCAGCTGGGAGACGACGCCGAGGTCCTCCGCCGCCGGCAGCATGGCTTGAGCCCGCCGGTAGGCGGCGGCGTCCGCGGCGGAGGCGGCAGGCCCGTCCTCCCAGAAGCTTCCGCCTTCCGCCCGGTGCAGCGGCAGACGGTCACGCAGTGGTGCGACGGCGCTCAGGTAGTCGCCGAACGTGGAGACCCGCACGCGGGGATAGGCAAAAGCCTCGTTCCACCGGTCGGCGAACCCCGCGTCACCGTCACCGAGGTCCTCGTTGTCGGCGTGGGTACCGATCACCGCGAGGTCGGTGGGCAGATAGTCCGGACGCTCGTAACGTTCGAGGTAGCGTTCCAGGCCGTTGACCGCGCCGGCGACGGACTGCGGGTCGGCGGCGATGAACCGCAGCTGTGAGTAGTGATCGGCGAAGTGGGCCAGGACCTCGCTGCCGTCGGGCGCCTGCCAGCGCACCGGTGAGGCCAGGTGCACTTCGTCGCTGCCTGCGGTGGCTGCGCGGTGGTGGTTGGACATGCCCACGAACGCGTCCACGCCGGCCATCCGGAGCACCGAGGGAAGGACTCCCGTCCAGGTGGGTACGTCGGTGATGTTGGCGTATCGGGGAACGGTGCCGGGTCCGGCGGGGAGTGAGGTGCCGAAGCCGAGGGCGTTACGCAGTTCCTCCAGGCTGGTGATGCCCGTGAGCAGGTTGCTGTGGAAGGAGTTGACGCCGATCACTCCGGCGGCGATCGCCTCTCGCAGACGGGCGCGTCGCCGTGGCGAGCGTGTGTTCATGTACTCCCGGACCACCAGGGATCCGTCCACGCTGTAGCGGAACGCGGGGTCCTGGGCATGGCGGTCCAGGGCCTTGTCGATGTTGCGGCAGTGCAGTTCGAGCGCCTTCGGCTGGGTGTCGGTGAAGCCGAGATCGAGGTGCACGTGCGGGATCAGATGCACGGTCCAGCGGCGGGCCGGGGTCAGGCCGGCACGGTGCAGGGGGGCGTCACCCGAGTGGAGGGTGAACTCGCGCGGTGCGTCGAAGCCGGGTGCGGGCAGCCGCCAGCGGACCATGCCGAACTCCCGCTTCGGAGCTTCCGGAACGGGCAGGACCCGGTCCGCGTAGTGCAGGTTCAGGTCACCGGGCAGGGCGGCTCCTGGGGGAATGTGGGCGGTGAGCTCGACCAGTGGAACGGGCTGCGGGTCTCCGTGCAGGTAGAGGGATGTGGTCTGCAGGGACCATGCGGGGGTGGGGCGCGGTGGAGTGCTGCCGGCCTCCAGGCGGACGGCGTTCCACCGCAGATAGGAGCCGAACCACTTCCCGTACTGGGCACGAGCGGGGGGCAGTTCCTCGCCGGGGTGGTGGGCGGGGAGCCCGTCCTTGGTGCGGGGTGCACCGGTGGCCGCGGCTTCGTCCAGGACGGTGGTGATGGTCAGCTCGTGTCGCCCGGGGGTGAGCCATGCCGCGGGCAGGGGTACACGGAGCGTGCCGTGCCCGGAGGTTGGGCCCGGGTCGCCGGTGCGGGTGCGGTCGGCTCGCTCGACGGCAAGGTGGTGAAGCGAGTGGTGGGTGTCGTCCAGGACGACTTCGAGATCGGGGCAGGGGCCGCGTTCCGCGGCGTACGCCAGGTGCAGGACGGCGTTCTCGGCGTGTTCGAGCGTGAAGGACACCACGATGCGGTGCGCCTGGTGACCGCCGTCGGCGTCGTGGATGCCGGGGTGCACCTCGGGCCACCCGGCGTCAGGACGGTCGAGGTCGACGTGCAGGGTGGGGGTGCCGTCCACGACTGGCCAGGAGTCGTGGCCGGGGGCAGGTGTCGCTGTCCACAGAGAGCGGTCGGAGGTCATGCGGGGGTTCCTCTGGAGGCCGGGCGGCAACGAGGCCGCGGGCGGGTACTGCGGGCGGACGGCATCCGGTGCGCCGTGGGTCGGACCGCAGGTCAGCTCGTGAGCTTGAGATTGTTGACGAAGAAGCGCTGGGCCAAGAAGAAGAGAAGGAGCGTGGGGAGGGAGACGAGGATGGCACCTGCGAGAACCACGGGGGGCCCGACGTCGGAGTAGTTGCCCTGGAGTTCGGAGAGCGCGGCGATGACAGGCCGGATGTTGTCGCTGGTGCTGAAGGTGATGCCGAACAGGAGATCGTTCCAGATGGCGACGAACTGGAACGAGAATGCGGCCACCATCGCCGACTTCGACAGCGGTACGTGGATCTGCCAGAACAGTCGCCACCACGAGGCACCGTCCATCCGCGCGGCCTCGACGACTTCCCGCGGCACGGTGGTGGCGTAGTTGCGCATGAGGAAGAACGCGAACGGGATGGAAATGGTGGCGTACACCAGCAACATGCCGATCTGTGTGTCGTACAGGTCGACGCTCGCATAGGAGAGGAACAGCGGTCGCAGGAAGACCTGGAGCGGCAGCAGAGTGCCCGAGTAGATCAGCCAGAACCACAGGACCCGGCGCCGCACGGGCATGATCACTACCGCGAACGCGGCGCCGGTGGCGATGACCACCGCGACGAGCGAGCCGACGACGGCGTACAGCAGGCTGTTGCCCATGGCGGGCCCCAGGTCTGCCTTGCTCCATGCTTGTGCGAAGTTGTCGAGGAGCCCGAAGGTTTCCGGCAGCCAGTGGGGTGTGCCGGTGTATTCCTGCGCGGGGACGAGCGCGTTGACCAGGAGCAGCCAGGACGGGACCGCCCACAGCAGGGAGAGCAGGATCAGAGCGGTGTTCCGCAGAACTCTGCCGAGATGCATCGTCACGCGCCTTTCTCGCCGAACTGGCGCCGGAGATACAGCCAGGACGCCGCAAGGACGATCATGGTGAGGATGACCGCGATCGCGGACCCGGCTCCGGCACGCTGGAGCAGAAACGTCTCCTGATACATGGAGACGGCCAGCGTCTCTGTGGCACGCCCGGGGCCGCCCCGGGTCAGAACCCAGAGAAGGTCGAAGGACTTGAGTCCGTTGGCCAGGCTCATGCCGATCACGATGACCGATACCGGACGGAGCTGGGGCAGCACCACAAAGCGGAAGCGCTGCCAGGGACCTGCACCGTCCAGGGAGGCTGCTTCCAGCGTCTCGGGCGGGATGCCCTGCAGTCCGACGAGGATCAGGATGACGGCTACGCCGGTGGCCTGCCAGGCGTTGACGCAGATGATGACCAGGGTGTTGCCCGGCCAGTCGAGCAGCCAGCTGTGGCTGAGGGAGTCCAGGCCGACCGCCGACAGCATCTGGTTGAGCGCGCCGTCGGTACTCAGGACGAAGTTCCACACCACGGCCACGGCGGCGCCGGACAGCGCGTAGGGAGTGATCACGCACAACCGGGCGAAGCGTGACCAGCGGGTGGCGTCGGTGAGGCAGGCGATGAGCAGCCCGAGTGCGAAGGGCAGCACCACGGTCCCCGCCACCCACAGCAGCGTGTTCTCCGCGGAGCGCAGCAGTGCGTCGTCGGTGAAGAAGAGCCGGTAGTTGTCCAGACCGGCGAAGGCGGAGTGGCGGTGGTCGTCGAAGAAGCTTCGGTAGATCGTCGTCACGAAGGGCGCGAGCAGCACCACCCCGACCAGAACAACCGCGGGGGTCAGGAAGGCGCCGGCGGCGAGACGGTCACGTGGCGCCGCGCGAGGCCGAGGCGCAGCGGGGCGTGGCTCGCCGCGAGGTGGACCGGGTGACTGATGCCGGCCTGCGTCGGCCTCGGGTGGCGCGGTACTGGTCCTCATGCCTCGTCCCGCCTCCACGTGTGCCATTCCTCGTCCGCGCGTTCCGCCATGCTGCGCAGCGTCGCTGTGGGCGACATCTGTCCGGTCAGGAAGGCCGAGAGATCCTCGATGTTGCCCTGGATGAGGCTGGGCGGGCCGGCCTCGCTGTAGCGGACGAGCCGCGCCCGCCGCTCCTTCGTGATGCTCTGCCTGAGACCGGCCACCACCGGGTTGCCGGACCGCACGACGGGGTTGGCCGAACCGTCTTGGAGGTAGTCGGTCCATGCCCGCTGCACGTTCGGGTGCAGCCAGGCCCCGGCGCTCGCCATGCCGGCCTCGTGAGTGGTGGCACGGCGCGGCACGGCGAGTGCGCCGCTCTCCGTGATCACCGACTTCTTCGTGGACTTCGCCACGGTGGGCAGGATGAAGGCGTCGTAGTCCTTGAGAGGCCGCATGTCGGCACCGCTCAGGTTCTTCGTGTGCCATGTCGCGTGCAGGAACATCCCCACGCGGCCGTCGCGGAGTCCGGCGGCGCCGATTCCCTGGTCGTAATCGGGTGGGGTCATCCACCCCTTGCGTATGAAGCCGTGCCAGATGTCCATCGCCCGGCGTGCAGGCTCATCGGTGTAGCGGGCCTTCCCCTCGGCCAGCGCGGTGTAGAAGTCGGGATCGACTTTGCTGATGAGCTCCTGGAACCATTCGTAGGCGGGCCAGCCGCCGGCCTGGGTGGACACGAACGGTGTGATGCCGTGGCCCTTGAGGACGGTGGCGCAGTGCAGCAGCTCTTCCCAGCTGCCCGGCGCGTGCAGTCCGAGCCTGGCGAAGACCGGACGACTGTAGAAGACGACGTAGTACGACTCGTAGAGCGGGATGCCGTAGACCGCGCCGCGGTACTGCATCGTGTCGCGCTGGGAATCGCGGATCCATCCCTTGTCCCGGTAGGCGTTCCACAGGCCCGACAAGTCGGTGAGCTGTCCGCCGCGTGCCAGCTGCTTGAGTTCGTAGCCGGAGCCCCACTTGATCATGTCTGACGCACGTGAGGTCTGCAGCGTCATCTGGGTGACCAGTTTGTAGGCGATCGCTTCCGGGACGGACAGCGGGCGCAGCGAGTACCCGGTCAGTGGACGCAGTGCCTTGGAGGCCAGGGCGTAGCCCTCGTCCCAGCTCCCGTTGTCGTTTCCGAAGCTCGCTGTGCCCGCGACCGCGGCCGTGCTGCTGCCACGTGCGCAGCCGGCGAGCGCGAGGCCGGACACTCCTGCGCCGAGACCGGCAAGGAAGCGACGGCGTGGAGGGCCCGGCCGCGCACCCCTGCCTGCCGTACCAAAAGTTTCCATCGGTGCCCTTTCGCCGGAGTGTGACGGACGAAGACCGCATCCCGTACGGGGCGAGGGCGCCCCGTACAGGGGACGAGCGCGGTGGCTGACACCGGCGCATGACACGAACGTTAACGACACCACGCAAGGTCCACAAGGTTCACCCTGGATTGAATTACAAGCCCCCAAAAAAGGCCAGTTCAGGGCAGGTTGCGTGGGGCAGCAGAGGACGGTGGCGACTGGCTGGGCGATTGGTATCGTTAACCAAGCGAGCTACTGACAGGTCGAGACGTCGGGCCTTTCGGTCGGGGTCCGCGTCCGATTGCCGTGCGCCTCACCGGCCGTATGTGGCCAGCCGGGTCGGGATGACCGTCCTGCGCGGTGAGCCGGTCGGCCGTGTCCCGGCTCCGGCCTCCAAGCGGTCCATGAGCAGCTGGGCCGCACGGCGGCCGATCTCGGCGGGGTCGTAGGAGGCCAGGGTGAGCGGGACACTCAACAGGTCGGCGGATTCCACATCGTCGAAGCCTGCGATGGCGGCGGCAGTGCCGAGACCGCGCACCGCACGGCAGGCGCCCAGGGTCAGACGGTTGTTGGCGCAGAACAACGCGGTGGGCGCGCCCTCCCGGTCGAGCAGTTCCCGCGCGGCCGCCTCGGCCGTGACGACGTCGTACGGGCCCCGCCGCACCCACTCCTCACGCGGCTGGAGTCCGGCTTCTTCCAGCGCGGACCACCAGCCGCGGAAACGCTCGGCACCGGTGAAGAGGGTGGGAGGGTTGCCGAGGAACCCGACCTTGTCGTGACCGTCCTCCACAAGCCGGGCGGTGGCGGCTCGTGCACCGCCGAAGTCATCGACGAGCACGGTGTCCGCCTCGATACCGGCCGGCGGGCGGGCGGCCAGGACGAGCGGCGTACCTTCCAACACCCCGGAGGCGAGGTGACGTTGGTCGGAGCCGGCCGGGACGACGATCAAACCGTTCACCTGCCGGGACACGAGGTCCTGGACAAGGTGTTTCTCCTGTGCGAGCTGTTCGGCAGTGTTGCCCAGCACCAGCCGAAGGCCGTAGGCCTGCACCACTTCCTCCGCGCCGAGGGCGAGTTGGGCATAGAAGGGGTTGGCGAGGTTGGTGACAACGAGTCCGATGAGGCCGCTGTGCCGGCCGAGACGCAGATTGCGCGCCGTCTCGTTCCGCCGGTAACCCAGGTCGGTCACGGCTTCGAGGACGCGACGACGAGTGGATTCGCCGACGCCCTCGTTCCCCTTCAGTACCCGCGAGACGGTCATGGCACTGACTCCGACGCGCGCTGCGACGTCTCGCATCGTGGGGGTGGGGCGAGGCGGCTCTCCGGCGGTTTCTGACCCGGACACTGCGTTGCTGCTCCCTTCGGGCACCGGCAGCCGCTCGCCGTCTGCACGGATCCTCCATCATAGGCGGACGTCTTGGATCTCCTCCCCGTGCGAGGCCCGGGACGCGGCCCACCGTGCGGCGCCCAGGAGCGAGGCCGTGTCGGGCAGGCGGGCGGGGGCGAGGCGCAGCCCCGGCGCTCCGCCGTCCGCCAGGCCGCCGCGCAGGGGCGCCATGACAAGGTCCCAGGATCCGGCGATGGAGCCGCCGACGACAAGCACGGTGGCTGCGAAGCGGGTCGCCCAGGGGGCCGCGGCGACACCCAGGGCGCGGAAGGCGTGATCGAGCACCCTGCCGGCGAGGGCGTCTCCGGCACGTGCGCGAGAGGCGATGCCCTGCACGTCGGGTACGCCGTCCTGGTCGCCGCCCGCGGCTCGAACGCAGGCGGCTCGGGCATAGGCGGATCGGATCGCGCGGCGCGAGACCGTTTCCTCCAATGGACGTCCGTCGAAGGTGAGTCGGTGGGCACTGCCTTCCGGCGGCACTTCCGGTCCGTCATTGACCGGCATGCCGTCCGCCAGGAAGGCGGAGCCCACGCCGCTGCCGAGCGTCAGACATATGGCGCGCGCGTGTCCGGCAGCGGCCCCGCGGGTGTGTTCGCCCAGGCCGAAGGCGTCGGCGTCGTTGACGAACCGGAGCCCGGCGGGTGTCGGGCGGATACGCGCACACAGGGCGGCACCGACATCTGTGCCGTACAACGCGTCGAACTTCCCGACCCCTTCGAACAGCGCTACGCCGTCCTCGTAGTCGAAGGGACCCGGCACGGCCACGCCCCAGGTGACGGACGGCGGCGCCCCGAGACGGGAGGCGGTCAGTGCGAGGCGGCCGAGAATCTCCTCGGCCGGGCCCTGCGGGGACAACGGCTCCCGGACGGGCTCTCCGTGGACGGCCCCCGTCGACAGGTCCACCATGGCGGCGGTGACGTGCGTGCCGCCGATCTCCAGCACCGGTTGCATCAACGGTGCTCCCTGACCTGGGAGGTGACGACGTGCACGGGCCGCACGCCCAGGGGGCGCAACCGGTAGGAGCCCACTCCGGCGGGGACCGTCAGCGTCTCGGCGAAGGCGAGGTCGTGCGAAAGGCCGTCGCCCCACTCGATCACGATGCCGTCACCGGAGGAGACATTGAGGATGTGGAACCTGCCCGCGGTGTCCATGGCAGCACCCTGGCCGGACGGCTCCAGCACCACGCGGCGCACCTCGTAGAACATCTCCGGCAGCGCGCCGAGGAGTTCCTCGCGCCAGCCGGGTCCCTCGCGCAGGACGCGCGGCCGCTGCATGAGGTCGCGGCACACCGCCTCGCCCCGGCGCGTGGTGTCGAGATTGGCGAACGCATGCTCGTAAGGCAGGGGGCGGGGCGCCCCGGTCGCCCCCTTGCGGAGCCAGTCGTAGAAGCGCAGGGAGTACAAGTACGGTGTGGCGCTGATCTCCAGGACGAGATTGCCCGCGCCCGAGGCGTGCGGTGTCCCCGCCGGAATCAGATAGAGCCGGCCTTCCTCGGCGGGATGGCTCTGGACGAACCGTTCGACGTTCATCTCCTCGCCGCTCTCGATGGCGGCGAGCACCTGCTTGCGCATCAGCTCGATGTCGGCGTCCTGCTGCAGTCCGAGGTGGACGCGGGGGTCTGCCGCATCCGTAGCCGTGAGGTAGTAGGTCTCGTGCTGGGTGTAGGTCCATCCGAACCGTTCGCGCATGTACTCCTCGCGCGGATGCAGATGGACCGAGAGATTGCCTCCCCCGACCGTGTCGAGGTAATCGAAGCGGATCGGGAAGGACGTGCCGAACTCCTCGTGCACCGCGGCACCGAGGAATTCCTGGGGGTGCAGGACGCAGAGCAGTTGGAAGGGCAGTTCCACCTCGGCCTCGGGCCCGTCGCCGACCAGGACGCCGGCCTCGGGTGCGATCAGCTCGTAGCCGAGCGCGGTGTTCCCGTTCTCCGGCCTGAAGCCCAGTTCGGTCGAGGCCCACTGTCCGCCCCAGAGAGTGGAGTTGAACCAGGGGCGGGTACGGACCGGGCCGCCGGCCAGGTGCGCGAGAGTGGCGCGCAGTGTGCTGCCGTCGATCGAGGCCGGACGCCCGGTGTCCTGCAGGTCCAGCCAGCGGTCGATGTAGGCGGCGTGGGCGTCGCGGTGGGCGTCGAGCACGGGCCAGTCCGCGTAGAACAGACGGCGCAGGTCACCGGGCGCACCGTGCCGGCCGAGGTTGACGCCCAGAGCCGGGTCCCCGGCGGCGACGGCCGCTTCGGCGTAGCGCTTGGGCAGGTCGGCGTACCACAGCACGTCGTGCCGGACGAGCGCGGCGCCGGGGCCGAGGACGATCAGCAGCCCCTGGTCCGGGGCGTCGGTCCGGGGAAGCGTGGCGTATGCCCCGGCGACAGAGGAACGGGCGAGGGGCAAGTAGTACGGATCCGCGTCCGGGCCGTCGCCGGTGCGCTCCAGGACGGTGTCCCAGTCGGCTTCGAATCCGCGCAGGTCCAGGAACCGGGCGGGAGTCCCGTGCGCGGCGAGTGCGCGGTCCAGATGCCTGTGTACGGCGCTCCAGTCGAGCGCGGCGGGACCGTCGAGGGCCAGTACGGCGGGCCCGGTGGGCAGGGTCCGGACAGCGGCCTCCCATCCGCTTGCGACCGTTCCGTCGACAGCCGGGTAGCGGGGATTGTGCTGGTAGGAGCGGGTCACGGTACTCTCCGGGGTCGAATCCGAACGTTATCGTTAACTGTAGCGCGCGGGGTGCCGAGCCGGTCAAGGCCGAACAGGGGCGGCGTGCGGGTGGAGTCGATCCGAGCGGGCCGGCCTCGGCCGGCTCCGGTGTCATCGATCACCCCAGCCCGCGATCCCAACGCATGGCAGAAGCGAGGGAGTTGGACGGCTGCGGGCTGGGCGGCCGTTGCCCGCCCCATGGCCGCGCCGCTTCCGCCCATCGGCGCGGGCATCAGGCCGACCGGGCGCGCAGGGCAAGTTCGATGTCCTCGAGGCTGCGCCCCTTGGTCTCCACGACGAACCGTGCCGTGAACACGCGGGCGAAGGCACAGATCACCGCGAACCCGAGGAACAGCCAGCCGATGCCCACGGCGCTGAGCAGGACCGGGAAGACGAGCGAGACGACGAAGTTGGCCGCCCACAGCAGCATCGTGCAGAAGCCGACCGCGGCGCCCCGCACATGCAGCGGGAACACCTCGCTGATCACCACCCAGCACACGGCACCCCAGGAGGCGGAGAAGCTGACGATGAACGCGCCGAGACAGGCCAGCGTGACCACGCCGACCACGCCCAGGCCCTCGGGTTCCGGCAGGAGAAGCGAAGTCGCCGCCAGCACGGTCAGGCTGACGCACATGCACACCGCCCCGGTCAGCAACAGCCGCTTCCTGCCCACTTTGTCGATGAGCCAGATGGCCACCAGCGTCATCACCATGTTGACCGCACCGATCCCGGTGTTGGCGTAGATCGCGGCGGAGTCGCTGAACCCGACATTGGTCAGCGTCGTGGGCGCGTAGTAAATGATCGTGTTGATTCCGACGACCTGGTTGAGCACGGCGAGCCCGATTCCCACCACCAGCGCCGGGCGCAGCCAGGGCGCGAAGACCTCACGCAGACCCGCCCGCTCCTCGGAAGCGGCCTCCACCTGCCGGATCTCGGCGAGTTCGGCCTCGACCTCGCTCGCGCCCCGGGTGCGCGTGAGCACCTCGCGGGCTTCCTCCTCCCGACCGTTGCGCAGCAGCCAGCGCGGCGTCTCCGGCATCACGATCAGGCCCGCCAGCATCACCGTCGAGGGCACGACCGCGAGGCCGAGCATCCAACGCCATGCCTCGGCCGGGGCCAGCAGGGAGTTGGTGACGTAGGCCACGAAGATCCCCACGGTGATCATCAACTGGTTGAGGGACGACACCGCACCGCGACTGCGCGTGGCGGCCATCTCCGACAGATAGAGGGGGACGACGACGGAGGCCGCTCCCACACCGAGGCCCAGCAGGACGCGGGCGGCGATGAGCAGCACGGTGTTGGGCGCCAGGCCGGCGGCCAGTGCACCCACGCCGAAGACGACCGACGCGGCCATGCCGACGCGGCGCCGGCCGAGGGTGTCGGCGAGCCTCCCGGCAGCGGTCGCCCCGGCCATCGCCCCCACCAGGAGGGAACTGACGACGAAACCCTCTGCCAACGGGGTCAGCCCCAACTCGTCCCGGATGTAGAGCAGGGCGCCTGCGATGACCCCGGTGTCGTAGCCGAAGAGCAGGCCGCCGAGGGCACCGAAGAAGTAGATCCGTCTGGTGGAGGACCTGGAGGACCTGGAAGGGCTGTCCACGTCTTTCAAGCCGGGTATCGCTTCCTGGGACACAAAGGGCCTCCGGGTCTTGGGTTAACGTTCACACGGAAGTTAGCGGCGCGCCGCGGGGGCGTCAACGGGTGCGTGGAATCTGGAATCCGCGCTCGCGAGGCCTGGCCGGCGACCCGGAGTCCAGGCGCTCGATCGCCCTGGGTGGGCGGTGGTTGGGGCCACGGCAAGGGGTTCCACGGCATACCGGTCCGCCGAATCCGGTCGCGTCGGCGCCATTGACATGAACCAGTGGAGCGGGAACGCTCCTGGCTTGGATGCTCACGTTAACGCTAACTATTTGCGTAAGGAGACTGCCATGCCAGGTCGTCCCAGAGCCGGGCGGACCACCGGAGCCGCCGCACCCCGGCTTGTCCGCCGCCTGACCTTACTGTTGAGCGCCCTCCTGCTGGTCCTGGGCGTGCTGGGCGGTGGCGCGAGCGCGCCCGCCGCCGCGACTGCTCTGCCCGCGGGTGCTCCGTCCGCGGGTGCCGGACGCAACTACGTGGACCAGGTGAACCCCTGGGTCGAGGCTGACATCGGGCGGTACTTCTTCTTCCAGTCGGCCAGCAGGCCGTTCGGCATGGTCAAGCTGCGCCCGGACACCAGCACCAGCTCCTCCCGGGGCACCGGCTACCGGCGCAACGAGGACCAGGTCAAGGGCTTCAGCCACCTGCACGACTGGAATCTGTCCGGCGTGCAGGTGATGCCCACCAGCGGCGCGAGCGTGCCCAAGCTCGACGGCGACGAGGGGTGGCAGTCGCACGTCGACCACGACAACGGTGAAGTCGCCGAACCCGGCTACCACAAGCTGCACCTGGACCGGTACGGCATCGACGCGGAGCTCACCTCCACCGACCGCGTGGGCATGCACCGCTACACGTACGACAAGGCGGGCCCCAGCGAGATCCTGGTCAACCTCGGCGGCCACCTGGGCGAGGCGATCATGGAAAGGGCCCACGTCACCAAGAGCAACGACCGCGAGATCGCGGGCTACGTGGTGCAGCGCGGCGAGAGCTTCGGCGAGGACGATGCCGACCACAAGGTGAAGCTGTACTTCGACATCCGCTTCGACAAGCCCTTCGACTCCCTGCACGGCTGGGCCGGTGACAAGCTCGTCGCCGAGGGAAAGCCCGTCGACGAGGTCTCGGGGGACGACGCGGGCGCCTACGTGCGCTACGACCACCTCGATGCGGGCGAGCAGGTGCAGATGAAGGTCGGCCTGTCCCTGACCGGCACCGCGGGAGCCGGGAAGAACCTGCAGAGCGAGATCCCCGGCTGGGACTTCGACGCCGTCAAGGCCGACGCCCAGGGGCAGTGGAACGAGATGCTCGGCCGCGTCGACGTCAGCGGCGGCACCGCACAGCAGCAGGAGAAGTTCTACACCGACCTGTTCCATGTCCTGTGCGGACGCAGCATGGTGAGCGACGTCGACGGCGCCTACCTGGACAACACCTGGGGCAACGGCAGTGTCGGACGCATACCGGTCGGCGACGACGGCAAGCCGGAGTTCGCGATGTACAACTACGACGCACTCTGGCTGACCCAGTGGAACCTCAACAGCGTCCTCGGCCTCGCGTATCCGGAGATCTACAGCAGCCTGGTGAAATCGCAGCTGCAGATGTACAAGGACGGCGGGCTGCTGCCCCGAGGGCCGGTCGCCGGGAACTACTCGATGGTGATGAGTGGTTCGCCCGTGACGTCCTTCATCACCGGTGCCTACAACAAGGGCATCCGCGACTTCGACACCGACCTGGCGTACGAGGCGATGATGGACTCCCAGTCGATGGGCGGGCTGTTCGACAAGGCCTGGTTCGACTACGGGGGCTGGGACACCGGCGGCAACCGCGACTACCTCGACCTCGGCTACGTGTCCAACGGCTCGACGGGCCAGGGCGCGGGCCAGACCCTGGAGTACGCGAACCAGGACTACGCCCTTGCCCAGTTCGCCGGGCAACTGGGCAAGCAGGGCATCAACGCCACCCAGTACGCGAAGGCCAAGGCATCGTCCGAGCTGGACAAGGAACACAGCGCCGCTCGCGCGATCGACGGCCGGCCGCTGCGTGCGCCCACCGACGTCGAATGGGCCTCGGCCGGCGAGCAGAACCCCTGGATCGAGCTGACCTGGGACAAGCCGCGCACGCTGCAGCAGGTGGTGCTCAGCGACCGGGCGGACGGCGACAGCAATGTCCGCTCCGGACGGCTGGAGTTCAGCGACGGCTCCAGCGTGGCGGTGAAGGACATCCCCACCGACGGCGCCAAGAAGACTGTCCGGTTCAAGAAGCGGAACGTCACTTCGGTCAAGTTCACCGCCACCGGCGGCGAGGGCGAGAACGTCGGCCTGAACGAGTTCGAGGCCTGGGACGACACCGACACCCACCAGTACCTGGAGGACCGCTCCCGCAACTGGCGCAACCTCTATGACAAGGACTCCGGCTTCATCCGCCCGCGCAACGCCGACGGCAGCTGGCTCACTCCCTTCGACCCGCTCGCCCCGGACGACTTCGACGAGGCGAACGCCTGGCAGACCACCTGGTTCACCACCCAGGACGTCATGGGAATGGCCAACCTGATGGGCGGTGAGACGGCGTACGCGGACAAGCTCAACTACGCGTTCACGAGTGCCGAGAAGGAAAACTTCATCAGCGAGTACGGGGGAGGCTTCGTCTCGTACGGCAATCAGCCCGGCCTCGAAATGGCCCATCTGTTCAACTACGTCGGCAAGCCGTGGCTGAGTCAGTACTGGGTACGGAAGGTCAAGGAGAAGACCTACGGCTCGACCGCGACAGACGACGGCTACGGCCACTTCGACGAGGACCAGGGGCAGATGGGCGCTCTCAGTGCCCTGATGGGCATGGGGCTTTTCGAGGTCACGGGCGGCGGTCAGGAGAAGCCGGTCTACGACATCACCTCCCCGGTCTTCGACGAGATCACCATCAAGCTCGACCAGCGCTACTACAAGGGCAAGCAGTTCCGCATCGTCACGCACGGCAACTCGGCCAAGAACCAGTACATCCAGCGCGCCGAGCTGGACGGCAAGCGGCTTGACGACGCCTGGTTCCGGCACGACCAGCTCGCCGACGGCGGAACGCTCGAGCTGTGGATGGGTGCCGAGCCCAACAAGAACTGGGGCTCGAAGCACCTGCCGCCGTCGGAGTCGAAGTCCGAGGGGCGCACGCCCACGTTCGTGAAGGACATCGCTGTCAGCGGCGAGAGCAAGCTCGACGAGCCTTACGGCGAGGGCCGCTTCAAGGCCGCGGTCGCACCCGATGACGCCACGCTCAAGGAGGTGTTCTGGTCGGTGACCGAGCCGGACGGGTCGCCGACGAAGAAGGCGGAGATCGACTCCGACGGCACCCTGACCGTCAACCACCGGGACGGCCGGGTGCGCGTCACCGCCGCCTCCGCCGACAGCGGGGACGCCACCGGTTCGAAGCTTGTCGACATCACTCTCGACAAGACCAAGCTGCGCGGCAACGCCGCCTGCAGGCCGGACGTCAAGGCCACGGCCTCGTCCGAGTACAGCGGCGACTACCCGGCCAAGAACGTCCACGACGGCTGCGACGACAACGGCGCCACGACGGGCGCGGACTGGGCCTCGGACGGAGAACTCGACCCGTGGGTGCAGCTGGACTGGCCGGAGAAGATCGAGGCGGACCGAGTGGTGCTGTCCGACCGTGCGACGAAGGACGATGTCAACGGCGGCGTCCTGACCTTCTCCGACGGCAGTGAGGTCGAGGTCGAGGACATCCCCGCCGAGGGGCCGATGACCGTGAACTTCGGCATGAGGACCTTCGACTGGGTGCGCTTCCAGGTCAAGGACGGTACGGGCTTCAACAACGGATTGCAGGAGTTCGAGGTGGACGCCGTGCCATCGGCACCCGAAGCCCCCGAGGCGGTCTCGGCGTCACCCGGCCGGGGCCGTGCCACGGTCCGGTGGGCGGCTCCGGAGTTCAACGGCGGTGTACCGGTGACCGGTTACCTGATCAGGCCGTACCGGGACGGAAGGCCGCTCGCACCGGTCAGCGTGGGCGAGGGTGCCACGAAGGCGGAGGTGAAGGGCCTCGCCGCGGGTGAGCCGTACACCTTCACCGTCACTGCGGAGAACATGGCGGGGCGGGGGGCCGAGAGCGCGGAGAGCGATCCGGTGCGGCCGGAGTAGAGAGCGCGATCGACCTGCTTCGGGCCGGGCGGCCGTATGCCTTCCGGATGGGCGCCTCGGCGCCGGACGCGGCAAGCCCCCGAAAGATCAAAAAGGGCCTCCGACGCAGGTCGGAGGCCCTTTCCAAGGAAAAACCGCAGGTGGCGGCAGACGAGTCGGGCTGTACGCCGGGTTCTGTCGCCCGGTCGCCTCGCGGCGGCCGGGGAGACGGCCATCCATCTAGGACCGGCATTGCTGCCGGTCTCGTGCGGTCTACCCGCGAACTCGGGCGGGCAGCCCTCGAACGTTCGCGCAGGGCCGTCTTGCGACGGCCCCTCTTGACCTTGCTCCGGGTGGGGTTTACCTAGCCGCCTGAGTCACCTCAGGCGCTGGTGGTCTCTTACACCACCGTTTCACCCTTACCGAGGACCGAAGTCCAAGGCGGTCTGTTTTCTGTGGCACTGTCCCGCGGGTCACCCCGGGTGGCCGTTAGCCATCACCCTGCCCTGTGGAGCCCGGACGTTCCTCGGGAGGATCCGAGGATCCTCACGCGGCCGTCCGCCCGGCTCGTCTGCCGTGGCGCCCATGCTACCTGCCCGATCAGGGCGCCCACCGCGCGGAAGGCATCAGGGCCGGTCCGCGTCGAAGGCCGCGATGCCCGCCGCCCAGGCCTCCGACACGTCGGACTCCGCAGGGAAGCGGCCGTTCAGCTCCATCGTCACCATTCCGTGGGCGAAGGCCCAGGCCGCGCGGGTGCGTGCCGCGTCGCCGGCAAGGGCCCGGAGGAGCGGGGCCGCGGCGCGTTCCTCCAGCTCCGGCGGGAGGGAGCGACCGGTGGTGAGGCGGTAGAGGTGGGGGTGGGCAAGAGCGTGGGTGCGGTAGGCGGCGGCCAGGGCCGGGAAGGAGCCCGGGGCGGCCGACTCGGCCGCCCGGAGTGCCTCGGCCGTCTCCCGCAGCATCACATCGGCGAGGGCGTTCACCACGGACGACTTGTCCGGGAAGTACTTGTAGAGGGACGGAGCCGTGATGCCCACGCGTGCGGCGAGGCGGCGCATGGTGAGCGCCTCCGGGCCCTCCTGTTCCAGGAGCGTGCGGGCGGCGGTGACGATCTGACGGGGGCGGTCGGTGGCGGCCGGGGCCGCGAGGTCAGTCACGCCGGTCCTTCCTTCGTACGGGGCGCGGGGCACGGAGCGCAGGGCCGAAGCGCGATGGTACGAGATGCGGGCCGGTGCGCGCTGCCCGGCGGGTGGCTGTGGCAGGGGGTGGCCCGGCTGCTTGACCTTGCCGCAGCGTCAGGGTTTCTACTGGCCCCATGCGTATCGGAGAGATCGCCGCGCTCGTCGGGGTCACCCCCCGGACCGTTCGGCACTACCACCACATCGGTCTGCTGGCCGAGCCCGCGCGCCGGGCCAACGGCTACCGCTCGTACGGCGTGCGTGACGCCGTGCTGCTGGCGCGCATCCGGCGCCTCACCGAGCTGGGGCTCGGCCTGGACGAGGTGCGCGATGTGCTGGCCGGTGACGCCGGGCGCGAGCTCGGTGACGTACTGCGTGAGCTCGATGCCGATCTGGCCCGGCAGGAGCGGGAGATCCGGGAGCGGCGGCTGCGGCTGTCCGGACTGCTGGCCGGGCCGGTGGAGAGTGCGGAGCCCGTGTCGCCCGCGCTGGCCGAGCTGCTGGCGGCCTCGCCGGTCACCGCTTCCCCGTCCGCAGCCAAGGACCGCGAACATCTGATGCTGCTGGATGCGATCCGCGGCGGCAGCGAGTTCTACGCCGTGCTGCGGCCGCTGGCCGGCGATCCGGCCGTGCTCGCCCTGTACGAGGAGCTGGATGCGCTCGCGACGGCCTCTGCCGACGATCCCCGGATCGGGCCGCTGGCCGACCGGATGGCCGCCCTGGCGCCGGACGAGGTGCTGGCCGCGATCCCGGACGACGGGCCGGTGATGGCCGGGTTCGGGGAGGCCCTGCTGGCGGACTACCCGCCCGCACAGGCCGAGGTGGTGCGCAGGGCGATGGAGGCGTTGGCCGTGCGGAGCAGGAGCGGCAAGGAGAGGGGCGCTCGATGAACGGGGTGCGAGGGGCGCGGCTCGTGGCAGCCGTGGCGGTGCCCGCCGAACTGGCCTTGGGCGTGTGCCTGTTGGCCGGGGTCCGGATACCGGCCGCCCTACTGACCGGCGCCGAGGGTGCCGTTCTGGCCGCACTGGCCCTGGAGGCTGTCGTAGTGGGGCGGCTCCGGCGTGCGGGCCTGCGGGCGGGCGCCGGGTCACGGGAGGCGCTGCGTGCGGCGCTGCGCACGGTCGTACCGGAGAGGGCGCGCCGGCTCTTCGGGCATGAGGTGCGCGGGCTGCACAGCCTGGGGCTGTGGCTGCTGCGGCGGCGGCATGCCGTACCGGAAGGGGCGCTGGCCGCCCCGTACACCGGGCCGCAGACCGCGATGCTGTACGGGCTGCTCCTCGTCTCCGTGGTCGAGACGGTGATGTTCGCGCTGCTGATCCCCTGGCCTTTCGTGCACCGGATCCTGCTCGTCCTGGATCTGTACGGGGTCCTGCTGATCCTCGCCCTGCACGCCTCGTGCGTGACCCGGCCGCACGTGGTGGGCGAGGACGGGTCGCTGCGGATCCGCTACGGGGCCCTGTTCGACCTGTGGGTCCCGGCTGCCGCTGTCGCCTCGGCCAGGGTCGAACGGCGTTACCCGGACGGCAGGTCGGTGCGGCTGCACCCTGACGGGGTGCTGGACATCTCGGTGGGCAGCCAGACGACGGTGACCGTGGAGCTGACCGCGCCCACCGGTTTCGTGCGGCCGCTCGGGGGGCGCGGGCAGGCGCGCACGGTGCGCTTCCACGCCGACGACCCGCGGTCCGTCGTCGCCGCCCTCACGCCCGCGCGAACAGCGCCTTCGCCGAGCCGGGATCTGCCTGGGTGAGCCGCACCCGAAGCCGTTGCCCGAGGGGGCTCGGCGTGCGCCCGTTGGACGCTCGCCGCCGAGGGGCTGTGTCCCCTGCATGCCGTACCGACTGAACGCGTATGCCGGTCGCGCCCGCGCGACCGGCATACGCGTTCAGCGTCGGAGCTGAACCTGAGCGCCGTCCTGACCGCCGCCGTCATGCGCTCCACGATGGGTCGTGGTGGACAGGGCGCAAGCAGGGATCTGCCGCTACAGCGCGGCGACGGCCTCGAGGATCTCGGCCGGCTCGGAGCGGGTGGTGTAGTCGGGATGCACGTCGATCCAGCGGATCGTGCCGTCCGTGTCGACGAGCACGGTGGTGGCCAGCGGAAGGTCGGCGGTGCCGTCCGCGTTGACCGTCGCGAGGTCGAGGCCGAGCTCCGCTTGGGCCTCGCGGGCTCCACGGCCGAGCGTGAACACGATTCCGAGCTGCCTGGCGATCTGGTTGCCCGGGTCCGAGACCACCGCGTAGGTCAGCGCGTGCTTCTCGGCGAGCGAGAGCGACGCGTCGGGCTTCTGCGGGCTGACGGCGACCAGGGCGACGCCGCGGGCGTCGAGTTCGTCGACCAGCGCGTTCTGATACACGTGCAGGGCGAGGTTGCAGTAGGGGCACCACGCGCCACGGTAGAAGACGACCACCGCCGGGCGACCGGCGAGCGCTGCCGCAAGCGTGGTCGGGGAGCCGTACATGTCGAGCAGGTCACCGTCGGGCATCTTCGCGCCCGGGACGGCGGCGCCTGCCGGGACGCCGGCCGCCAACAGCCGGGCCAGTTCCGCCTCGAAGGCGGCGGTGACCTCGCCCGGGAGCCGTCCGCCGGCCTGTCGGCCCACTTCGGCGGACTGGTCGGCAATCGTCGTGTCCTTGTTCACTGCGGAACTCCCACCTCGAAAAATGGATCAGCAAATCCAGTCTGCTCGCCCGTGGTTGGATAGTCAAATCCAGAATGGGTATCCTGGGAGCATGTCGTCCTTCGAGGCCCCGCACCCCGCACCGCCGCCCACCACCAAGGGCCAGGCCACGCGCGAGCGAATCGTGCGGGCGGCCGCGCAACTGATGTTCGACCAGGGCGCGGCCGGAACGAGCACTCCCGCGATCCGGGACGCGGCCGGGGTCAGTTCCTCGCAGATCTACCACTACTTCGCCAATAAACAGGCGTTGACCAGGGCGGTCATCGAATACCAGACCGAGGCGGTCGTCGGCGGCCAGGAGCAACTGCTCGCGCGGCTCGACAGCGTCGAGGCCCTGCGCGCCTGGCGGGACATGGTCGTCGGCGTTCAGCGCTCGATGCACTGGACCGGGGGCTGCCCGCTCGGTTCGCTGGCGAGCGAACTGGCCCAACAAGACGCTGACGCACGCACGGCGTTGGCCGCGAGCTTCTCCCGCTGGTCCGACGCGATCAGAGACGGGCTTGCGCGCATGGCCGAGCGCGGCGCCCTACGGCCGGAGGCCGATCCGGACTCCCTCGCCCTCGCGCTGCTCGCGGCGCTCCAGGGCGGCCTGCTTCTCGGTCAGGCTCAGCGGAGCTCAGCTGCGCTCGAAGCCGGACTCGACGCGATCATCACGCTCATCACCCACCACGTCGCGGACCACCGGCCCTGAGTCGAGGATCGTCTTGCAGCCGCGGGGGGCGGCGGGGCATGGACCGAGCGTGCGGCCGGGCCGGGCGGGCGGCATCCCGGGTGACGGAGGGCGGGCCCGGACTTCCCCGTACGCTGGCGCAAGGGGTTGTGACGGGTCCGGGCGGCACCGCCGGGACCCGTAGCCGTGGACCGGTCCGCAGACGCCGGTCGACCCCTTTCCGTACGTACGAAGGAGAACCGCCGTGCTCGTGCTGTTGCCGCCCTCCGAAGGAAAGGCCGCCTCGGGGCGCGGAGCACCCCTGAAGCCCGAGGCGCTGTCGCTGCCCGGCCTGGCCGCGGCGCGCGCCGCCGTGCTGGACGGGCTCGTGGAGCTGTCCGTGGCGGACGAGGAGAAGGCCCGCGTGGTGCTGGGGCTGAGTGAGGGCCTGCGCGGCGAGATCGCGAAGAACGTCGAACTGCGGACGGCGGGCACACGTCCGGCCGGGGAGATCTACACCGGGGTGCTGTACGACGCGCTGGACCTGGCATCCCTGGACACCGCCGCCCGCCGCCGGGCCGGGAAGTCGCTGCTGGTGTTCTCCGGCTTGTGGGGCGCGGTGCGGGTGGGCGACCGGATTCCCCCGTACCGCTGCTCGATGGGTGTGAAGCTGCCGGGTCTCGGCGCGCTCGGGGCGTTCTGGCGTACGCCGATGGCGGAGGTCATGCCGGAGGCGGCCGGGGACGGCCTGGTGCTGGATCTGCGTTCGTCCGCGTACGCGGCGGCGTGGAAGCCCAAGGGCGAGGTCGCTGAGCGCACGGCGAGCGTGCGGGTGCTGCACTCCCAGCTGGTGGACGGCGTGGAGAAGCGGTCGGTGGTCAGCCACTTCAACAAGGCGACGAAGGGCCGGATGGTCCGGGATCTCCTGCAGTCGGGCGCCGCGCCGAAGAGGCCGGCGGAGCTGGTGACAGTGCTGCGGGACCTCGGGTACGTGGTGGAGGCCGAGGCGCCCGCGCGGGCCGGGCGGGCCTGGGAGCTCGACGTGGTGGTGACGGAGATCCACTGATCATCCATCACACAACAGGCCGTTGCATCATGCGCAACGCACGTTGCGCATGATGCGGTCCACGCGGCAGGATGAGGTCATGACCTCATCCGTGCTGGATCTCGCCCCCGTCGTGCCCGTCGTCGTCCTGGAGGACGCCGCCGACGCGGTGCCGCTCGCCCGTGCCCTGGTCGCGGGCGGGCTCCCGGCGATCGAGGTGACCCTGCGGACCGCCGCGGCGCTGGATGCGATCAAGGCCATCGCGGCGGAGGTCCCGGACGCCGTGGTCGGCGCCGGCACGGTGATCTCCGCGCGGAACGTCACCGACACCGTGGCCGCGGGGGCCCGGTTCCTGGTCAGCCCCGGCTGGACGGACACCCTGCTCGACGCGATGAAGGCGTCGGGGGTGCCGTTCCTGCCGGGCGTCTCGACGACGTCCGAGGTCGTCGCGCTGCTGGAGCGCGGGGTCACCGAGATGAAGTTCTTCCCCGCCGAGGCGGCGGGCGGCACGGCCTATCTGAAGGCGCTCTCCGCCCCGCTCCCCCAGGCCCGGTTCTGCCCGACCGGCGGCGTCTCGCTCACCTCGGCGCCCTCCTATCTGGCCCTGCCCAACGTCGGCTGTGTGGGCGGCAGTTGGATGGTGCCCGGCGACGCCGTGGCGGCCGGGGACTGGGCCCGCGTGGAGCGGCTGGCGGCCGAGGCAGCGGCGCTGCGCGGCTGATCACCGCGGTTCGGAACACCTGGCGCGATTTCGCGTGCATGCTCCCCGGCAGCCGGGGCACGAGACCCTCCAGGGACACGTGACCCGGACTCCGGGTGACCCGGGTTCCGGCAGGCAATCCCCCGGCCTGCCGGAACCGCCTCGGCCCCATCGGACTCCCCCCGCCGATGGGGCCGAGTGCTGTCCGGGCAGAGCCGCCCCCGCGAGGTTCAGCGCAGGTGGGACGTGTCGTTCAGCAGCCGTACGGAGGCGTTGCCGTCCGCGTAGTAGGCCACGGTCGAGACGGAGGCCGCCGAGAGCTCCATCCGGAACAGCGCCTGGGGCGGTGCGCCCAGCGCCAGCCGGACCAGCGTCTTGATGGGCGTGACATGCGTGACCACGAGAACGGTGCGGCCGGCATGGCGGGTGACAAGGCGGTCGCGGGTGGCCGCGACGCGCCGGGCGACCTCGGCGAAGCTCTCGCCACCACCGGTGGGGGCGGCGTTCGCGGAGGCGAGCCAGGCGTCCATGTCGGCGCCGTACCGCTCCCGCACCTCACCGAACGTCAGCCCCTCCCAGGCGCCGAAGTCCGTCTCGCGCAGGCCGTCCTCGATCCGGACGTCCAGGCCCAGCCGGGCCGCCACCGCACCGGCCGTCTCGCGGCAGCGG
>NZ_JBHVWF010000085.1:0-36431 GCF_042882365.1 Streptomyces sp. NPDC058221
TCAGGGGCGAGCCTACGGTTCACCACTGACATCGCTCATCTGCTTTTCCCGACACAGGCGGGGCCCGGCGGAGTGGGGAGCCCGACGGTCGTAGACCGGCATCAACCGATCGGCTGATGCCGGTTCGAGCGCGATGGGGGATGCCGCGCGCGGACCGCCGCCGGAAGACTCGGGGGCATGGCAGTCATCGAAGTGAACGGGGTGCACAAGGCCTACGCCGGCCGTCCCGCGGTGGACGGGGTGAGCTTCGCCGTCGACGAGGGGGAGATCTTCGGGATTCTCGGCCCGAACGGCGCGGGCAAGACCACCACCGTCGAATGCGTCGAGGGGCTGCGGGTCCCCGACTCCGGTACGGTCCGGGTCGCCGGACTCGACCCCGTCGCCGACCACGAGCAGGTCACCCTGCTCCTCGGAGCACAGCTCCAGGAGAGCGAACTCCAGCCCAAGATCACGGTGGCCGAGGCGCTGGAGCTGTACAGCGCCTTCTACCCGCACCCCGCCGACTGGCGCTCGCTGGCCGAGCCGCTCGGTCTGCACACCAAGCTCACCACCCGCTTCGGTCAGCTCTCCGGCGGTCAGAAGCAGCGGCTGTCCATCGCGCTCGCGCTCGTCGGCAACCCCCGGGTGGTGGTCCTCGACGAGCTGACCACCGGGCTCGATCCACGCGCCAGGCGTGACACCTGGGAGCTGATCGAGAAGGTACGGGACAGGGGCGTCACGGTCCTGCTCGTCACCCACTTCATGGAGGAGGCCCAGCGGCTCTGCGACCGGATCGCCGTGATCGACAAGGGAAAGGTCGTCGCCCTCGAC
This sequence comes from Streptomyces sp. NPDC058221, assembly GCF_042882365.1. NCBI lineage: Bacteria > Bacillati > Actinomycetota > Actinomycetes > Kitasatosporales > Streptomycetaceae > Streptomyces > Streptomyces sp. NPDC058221. The sequence continues at coordinate 811 of NZ_JBHVWF010000085.1, forward strand.
ACCCCGTCCGGGCTGATCGCCAGGGCCGGTAGCTCCACGGTCATCTCCTTCACGCCCTCGCAGCCGCTCGACGACACCGAGCTGGCGCGGCTGCCCGGCGCGGCCTCGTGCGAGAGCCGGGGCGGCCGGATCGTCATCAACGGCACCGACGAGACCGTCAACGCCGTGATCTCGCTGCTGGCCCGGCTCCGTATCACCGCGCACCAGCTGCGGGTCGCCGAGGCCACCCTGGACGACGCCTTCCTCGACCTCACCGAGAGCTCCGGCCCCGCGGAGCGGCACGAACTCACAGAACGGGCAGTCTGAGATGGCCACAGCACACACCCTCACCGGCCGGAAATCCCGGAAGTCCCGCAAGCCGCGCACGGCCGCGGCGGGCGCCTCGCTCGCGGTCCTCAGGGCCGAGACCCGGCTCTTCCTGCGTGAACCCGGCAGCCTGTTCTGGATCCTCGTCTTCCCGACCGTGCTGATGGTGATCCTGGGGCTGATCCCGTCCTTCCGGGACCCCGACGCATCACTCGGCGGCCGCCGCGTCATCGATCTGTATGTCCCGGTGGCGGTACTGCTCGCCATGATCATGGCCGGCCTGCAGGCCATGCCGCCCGTGCTCACGGGCTACCGCGAGCGGGGCATCCTGCGCCGGATGTCCGCCACGCCGGTACGGCCCGCTGCCCTGCTGGGCGCGCAGATGGCGCTGCACGGGGCCGCGGCGCTCGGCTCCGCCCTGCTGGTGACGGCGGTCGGCCGGATCGCCTTCGACGTGTCGCTGCCCGGGCAGCCGTTCGGGTATCTGCTGGCGCTGCTGCTGGCCGTCGCCTGCGTGCTGGCCCTGGGCGCGCTGGTCTGCGCGGTCTCCCGCACCATGAAGATCTCGGCCGCGATCGGGTCGGTCGTCTTCTTCGTGATGATGTTCACCGCGGGCGTCTGGGTGCCCGTGCAGACGATGCCCGACACGCTCCGCCGGATCGTCCAGGTCACCCCGTTCGGTGCGGCCTCCCAGGCGCTGGACCGGGCCGCGTCCGGTGCCTGGCCCAGCTGGGGGTATCTCGGCGTGATGGCGCTGTGGGCCGCACTGGCGGCGGCGGTCGCGGCCCGCAGGTTCCGGTGGGAGTAGCGGATCGGGGAGACTTCACCCATGAGCGTGGGTGAGAGCGAAGCCGGGTGCGGGGTGACGACGGCAGAGCAGTGGTGGGAACGGTTCTTCCGGTACGGGCCGTACGGACTGCTGGGCCTGTCCTTCGCCATCTCGGCCGTAACCGGTGACCTCATCATGTCCAGGCAGGACGTGTACGCCGTCGCGGTCCTCGTCCCCCTGGCGCTCGTCCTCCAACTCTGGTGGGGACGGGTGCGGGCGGCGGCGGGACCGGGGTCGAGGGCGGCGCAGTGCTACTTCGTCGTCCGCACGCTGCTGGCCTTCGGGCTGACCTGGTGCAACCCGTTCTTCGCCATCTTCGTTGTGCTCGGCTACTTCGACGCCGGCCGGCTGCTCCCGGAGCGGGGCATGCGGGCCGGGCTCCTGGCCACCGCCGTCATCATGGCGGGCTCGCAGTCCGGCAGCGGCATGCCGCCCGTCACCCTGATGAACTGGGTCGCCTTCGCCATCCTCCTCGCCCTGCACGGGACCCTCACCATGGTCTTCGCCCAGATCGGCAACCGGGAGGCCGAACACGCCCGCACCCAGACCGACACGATCACCGCCCTTGAAGCCGCCAACGCCCGTCTCGAACAGGCCCTGGCGGAGAACGCCGGCCTGCACGCCCAGCTCCTCGTCCAGGCCCGCGAGGCCGGGGTCGCCGACGAGCGGAGCCGGATGGCCGCCGAGATCCACGACACCATCGCCCAGGGCCTGACCGGCATCATCGCCCAGCTCCAGGCCGTGACGTCCACCGCCGGCCACGACCCCGAGCTGGCCGGGGAACACCTCGGCCGGGCCACTGCCCTCGCCCGGCACAGCCTCGGTGAGGCCCGCCGCTCCGTGCACAATCTGCTGCCCGCAGCCCTGGAGCACGACGATCTGCCCGGCGCCCTCAAGAAGACGGTCACCAGCTGGTCGGAGCGGACCGGCGTCCGCGCCGAGTTCACCGTCACCGGTACGGCCGAGCCGCTGCACGACGAGGTCGGCGCCACCCTGCTCCGGATCGCCGAGGAAGCGCTCGCCAACGCCGGCCGGCACGCCGGTGCGAACCGGGCCGGCGTCACCCTCTCCTACATGGGCGACGTGATCACCCTGGACGTTCGGGACGACGGCCGCGGCTTCGACCCGGCAGCGCTGGAGCCGTACCTGGGCGCCGGCGGATTCGGGCTGGGCGGCATGCGGGCGCGCGCCGAACGCATCGCGGGCACCGTCGAGGTGGAGACCGGACCGGGCCTGGGCACCGCCGTCTGCGCCCGGGTCCCGCTGCTCCGGTACGACTGAGACCGCACGGCCGGGACGGCACCGCCCGGACGGCACCGCCGGGACGGTGCGCCGGCGGCACAGTACGGTGGGCCGCTATGGACCGGGAACCCGCACGCGTCATCACGCTGATCGTCGTCGACGACCACCCCGTCGTCCGGGACGGGCTGCGCGGCATGTTCGCGTCGGCGGCGGAGTTCGAGGTGCTCGGCGAGGCGGCCGACGGGGTCGAGGGCGTCGAGATGGCAGTCCGGCTCGATCCCGACGTCGTCCTGATGGACCTGCGGATGCCGGGCGGCGGCGGAGTCGCGGCGATCACCGAACTGGTGCGGCGCGGCGCCCGCTCCAGGGTCCTGGTCCTCACCACGTACGACACCGACTCCGACACCCTGCCCGCGATCGAGGCCGGCGCGACGGGATACCTCCTGAAGGACGCCCCCCGCGAGGAGCTCTTCACCGCGGTGCGCGCCGCCGCCGACGGGCGCACCGTCCTGTCGCCCGCCGTCGCCTCCCGGCTCGTCTCACGGGTGCGGGCACCCGTCGCGTCCGGCGGCGAGACGCTCTCCGCGCGCGAACGCGAAGTGCTGGCACGCGTCGCCAAGGGGACCTCGAACCGGGAGATCGCCGCCGCGCTGTTCATCAGCGAGGCCACGGTGAAGACCCACCTCACCCATATCTTCGCCAAGCTGGGCGCCAAGGACCGCGCGGCCGCCGTCGCCGTGGCCTACGACCGCGGCATCCTCGGCTGAGAGCCGGGCGCACCCGGCCGTGCGCCCGTACACGGAAGGCCGGGCTCACTCCCGTACCCGCAGCAGCAGCACGGATCTCGCCGGCACCGTCAGGCCCGTGTCGCCCCGGTGGACCGTGCCCGGCGCGGCGGACTGGTCCTCCCGTGAGGTGTCCAGGACCAGCTCGTACGCCTGGGCCCACGGCGGCCCCGGCAGCCGGAACTCCGCCGGGCGGTCACCGGCGTGCAGCACCGCCAGGAAGCTGTCGTCGGTCACCGGCTCGCCCCGGGCGTCCCGCCCCGGGATATCGCGTCCGGAGAGATAGAGCCCGACCGCCGAGGCCGGTGCGTACCAGTCCTCCTCCGTCATCTCGGCCCCCTGCCGGGTGAACCACGCCAGGTCCCGCAGCCCGTCCGGGGCCTGCGCCCGGCCGGAGAAGAACGCGCGGCGGCGCAGCACCGGATGGGTGTGGCGCAGCGTCAGCACCCGGGCCGTCAGCTCGGTCAGCTCCCGCCACTGCGGCTGATCGAGCAGCGACCAGTCCAGCCAGCTGACCTCGTTGTCCTGGCAGTACGCGTTGTTGTTGCCGCCCTGGGTGCGGCCCATCTCGTCGCCCGCGACCAGCATCGGCACCCCGGTCGACAGCAGCAGGGTGGTGAGCAGGTTGCGCAGCTGGCGGCGGCGCAGCGCGTTGACGGCCGCGTCGTCGGTCTCTCCCTCGGTGCCGCAGTTCCAGGCCCGGTTGTCGGAGGTGCCGTCCCGGTTGCCCTCGCCGTTGGCCTCGTTGTGCTTGTGCTCGTAGCTCACCAGGTCGCGGAGGGTGAAGCCGTCGTGCGCGGTGATGAAGTTGACCGAGGCGTACGGCCGGCGGCCGCCCCAGGCGTAGAGATCGCTCGATCCGGTCAGCCGGTAGCCGAGATCGCGTACGTCGGGCAGCGCGCCGCGCCAGAAGTCGCGCACGGCGTCGCGGTAGCGGTCGTTCCACTCGGTCCACAGCGGTGGGAAGGCACCGACCTGGTAGCCGCCGTTGCCGACGTCCCACGGCTCCGCGATGAGCTTGACCCGGCGCAGCACCGGGTCCTGGGCGATCACCGCGAGGAACGGGGACAGCATGTCGACGTCGTGCATCGAGCGGGCGAGCGCCGCCGCCAGGTCGAAGCGGAATCCGTCGACACCCATCTCGGTGACCCAGTACCGCAGGGAGTCGGTGATCAGCCGCAGGACGTTCGGCTGCACCACGTGCAGGGTGTTGCCGCAGCCGGTGTAGTCCGCGTATCTGCGGGCGTCGGACTGGAGCCGGTAGTAGCCGCGGTTGTCGATACCGCGCAGCGACAGCATCGGGCCGAGCTCGCCCGCCTCCGCCGTGTGGTTGTAGACCACGTCGAGGATCACCTCGATCCCGGCGTCGTGCATGGCGCGGACCATCCGCTTGAACTCGCCGACCTGCTGGCCGGCGGTGCCGCTCGCGGAGTAGTCGGCGTGCGGGGCGAAGTAGCCGATCGAGTTGTAGCCCCAGTAGTTGTGCAGCCCGCGCCGGAGCAGATGGTCCTCGTGGGCGAACTGGTGCACCGGCAGCAGCTCCACGGCCGTCACCCCGAGGCGCTTCAGATGACCGACGGCCGCTGGGTGCGCGAGTCCGGCGTAGGTGCCCCGCAGCTCCCGGGGGATGCCGGGGTGGCGTGCGGTGAAGCCGCGCACGTGCAGCTCGTAGATGACGGAGTCGGCCCAGGGCGTCTTGGGGCGGCGGTCCTCGGCCCAGTCGTCGTCATCGTGGACGACCACTCCCTTGGGGACGTACGGAGCGGAGTCCCGTTCGTCGCGCACGGTGTCGGCGACCTGCTGCTGGGGCCAGTCCCTCACATGGCCGTACACCTCGGCCGGAAGGGTGAAGGAGCCGTCCACCGCACGGGCGTACGGATCGAGCAGCAGTTTCGCCGCGTTCCAGCGGGCGCCCGTCCACGGGTCCCAGCGGCCGTGCACCCGGTAGCCGTACCGCCGGCCGGGCCGCACCCCGGGCACGAAGCCGTGCCAGATCTCGTGGGTCAGCTCGGTCAGGGCGAGGCGGGTCTCGGCGCCGTCCTCGTCGAAGAGGCAGAGCTCGACGGCCTCCGCCCCGCCCGCCCAGAGGGCGAAGTTGGTGCCCGCCACCCCGTCGGGGCCCACCCGGAAGCGGGCTCCCAGCGGCGTCGGCGTACCGGGCCACACGGTGGGCGGCCGCTGTCCGTACCCGGTGGACGGCTGCTCCACCGCCTGTCCGGCCGGTCCCTCGAATGCCTTCGGCACTGCCTCCTGCTCGGCTGCGCTCGACACCTGCTCGCCTCCCGCGGCTCGTGGGGGACCGGCACCGAAAGGGAGCGTGCGGCGTCCCGGCCGCCGCTCCCCGAGTGTGGTCGTCCCCTCTGTTCTGCCCACGACGGGGCCCGCACTCACGTTTCCCCCGACCGGCCCCGGTCGTTGGGGGGACGTGAACCACGTAGCGAAGAAGGCAGGCGCGAGCTCGGCCACCGTGCTGTCACGGTCGGGACTGCTCGCCGTACTGGCCGTACTGGCCGTTCTGACCGGTTGCTCCGGCGCGGGCTCGATCATCGGTGGGAAGTCCCGGTCGCCGCAGGAGGCGATCCGGATCACCCCGCAGGACCGGGCCGAGGACGTAGGACCGGACAGCCGGGTCGAGGTGAAGGTCCCTGACGGGCGGCTGGAGAGCGTCAAGGTGACCCGGATCGAGGACGCGCAGGAACAGGAGGTACGGGGCCTGATCGCCAAGGACGGCCGTTCCTGGGCCCCGCAGGGTGCGGCGGGCCGGCTCGGCCTCGCCGCCAAGTACAGCGTCGACGCGGTGGCCATGGACGGTGCCGGGCACCGCTCGGCCCGCCACACCACCTTCACCACGGTGGTGCCCGAACACCGCTTCATCGGCTACTTCAAGCCGGAGAACCGGTCCACGGTCGGCACCGGAATGATCGTCTCCTTCGAGTTCAACCGGCCGATCACCCGCAAGGCGGCCGTGCAGCGGGCCATCAAGGTGACCAGTGATCCGCCGGTCGAGGTGGCCGGGCACTGGTTCGGCGCCGACCGTCTGGACTTCCGCCCGGCCGCCTACTGGGAGCCCGGCACCGAGGTCACCGTCGAGGTCGGGCTGCGCGATGTGGAGGGGGCGCCGAAGGTGTACGGCAGCCAGCGCAAGACCATCAGGTTCACCGTGGGCAGGGAGCAGGTGTCCCGGGTGGACTCGGCCGCGCACACGATGGAGGTGCGCCGGGACGGACAGCTCGTCTCCACGGTCCCGATCACGGCGGGCTCCCCGACGACGACCACGTACAACGGCAAGATGGTGGTCAGCGAGATGCACGACGTGACCCGGATGGACGGGCGGACCGTCGGCTTCGGCGGCGAGTACGACATCAAGGACGTCCCGCACGCCATCCGGCTCACCGAGTCGGGCACCTTCCTGCACGGCAACTACTGGTCAGCCGACGACATCTTCGGTTCGACCAACGTCAGTCACGGCTGCATCGGACTGCGCGACGTGCAGGGCGGCAGCGGGTCCACCCCGGCCGGCTGGTTCTTCGACCGGACACTCATCGGGGACGTCGTCGAGGTCGTCAACTCCAAGGACAAGCAGGTGGCCCCGGACAACGGTCTTGGCGGCTGGAATCTGAACTGGACGCAGTGGAAGGCGGGCTCCGCCCTGCGCTGACACCCCTGCGGCTCTCCCGCAGCCGCCCGGACGGCGTGGCCGGTGCCGGCCACGCCGTCCGCCACGCCGTCCGGGCGGGGCCGGCCCCCGTGCGGGCCCGTTCCCGGCGGTACCGCCCGCGACCAGGCGAAGTCCCGGACGAGTTGGGACTGAACGGTGACATTCCGGAGGAGATCTGTCCGCAGTCGGTGTGATTATCTTTCGCTGAGCGCGCATCTGCAGCGCGTGGGGGCGGGAGCCGAGCAGGAGCTCCCAAGGCCTTGGCGGGGCCGGGCCGTGCGAGGGGAGACGACCACATTGAACGGGCAGCCGATATCGGGGACATCGGCCAGGGCGGACAGCGGGTGGCGGGGGCGTGGGACCACCGGACTGCTGGCTCTGGTAATGGGTGCGCTGCTGTTGCTGGTGACAGCATGCGGCGGGGGAGACAACGAGGGCGGGAACAAGGGCGGCAGCAGCGGGGCGAGGACCGATGACACCAGCGCCTCCCAGGCGCTGGTGAAGGTCGCCCCGAAGGACGGCGCCGGCTCCGTCGCCACCAGCGGTGCGCTGAAGATCTCGGCCGAGCAGGGGAAGCTCTCCACGGTCAAGGTCTCCGACCCCAAGGGGGCCGAGGTCGAGGGGAAGATCGCGGCGGACGGCGCGAGCTGGGAGCCGGACCACCATCTGGCCTCGGCGACCAAGTACAAGGTCCACGCGGTGGCCAAGGACGAGAAGGGCCGTGAGTCGGCGAAGGACACCACCTTCACCACGCTGGTCCCGCAGAACACCTTCGTCGGGCAGTACACCCCGGAGGACGGTTCCACGGTCGGTGTCGGCATGCCCGTCTCGATCCACTTCACCCGCGGCATCACCGACCCGGAAGCCGTCGAGAAGGCCATCAAGGTGACGGCCGACCCCGACGTCGAGATCGAGGGCCACTGGTTCGGCAACGACCGCCTCGACTTCCGGCCGGAGGACTACTGGGCGGCGGGCACCAAGGTGAAGGTCGAGCTCGATCTGGACGGAGTCGAGGGGCGCCCCGGCGTCTACGGCAAGCAGGCCAAGACGGTGTCGTTCACCGTCGGCCGCCGTCAGGTCAGCACCGTGGACGCGAACTCGCACCGGATGAAGGTCGTCCGCGACGGCAAGCAGGTCAAGGACATCGCGATCTCGGCGGGCGCCCCGGCCACCACCACCTACAACGGCCAGATGGTCATCAGCGAGAAGCTGCGGGTGACCCGGATGAACGGTGACACGGTCGGCTTCGGCGGTGAGTACGACATCAAGGACGTGCCGCACGCGATGCGTCTGTCCAACTCGGGAACCTTCATCCACGGCAACTACTGGGGCGGTTCGGGCATCTTCGGCACCACCAACACCAGCCACGGCTGCGTCGGCATGCTGGACGCCCGGGGCGGCGGTGACTCGGGTACCCCGGCTGCCTGGTTCTTCAACAACTCCCTCATCGGCGATGTCGTGATTGTGAAGAACTCCCACGACAAGACGATCCAGCCGGACAACGGCCTCAACGGCTGGAACATGAGCTGGTCGGAGTGGACCAAGTAACCGTGGCGCACCGACCCGGACGGCACCGGCCACCGGGCGCGTGAACGACGCCGGCTTCCAGGACCTCGACGGGGTCCCGGAAGCCGCCGTTCTCATGCCGTTCGGTCCGGCCGGCCGGGCGCGGACCGGCTGTCCGGCTCACCCGGCAGTGCTATGGCGGTCAGGACGAAGCCGCGCCCCACGGTCCACCGTCCGGGGAACGTGCTGTGACGGTGCCCGGCCACTTCGGGTCCCGGCACCAGCAGCCGTGCCGAGAACGTGCCCGCGCCGGGGTCGAAGTCGAGCTCCGCCTCGGCGAAGTCGAGCTCTCGCCGGGTGAGCGGATACCAGGTCTTGAAGACCGCCTCCTTGGCGCTGAACAGCAACCGGTCCCAGTGCACATCCGGGCGCTGCCGCGCCAGTTCGGTGAGCCGGGCCCGCTCGCCCGGCAGGGAGACGCTGTCCAGCACCCCGTCGGGCAGCGGCAGATTCGGCTCGGCGTCGATGCCGAGTGACGTGGCGACCTCGGTGCGGGCAACCGCTGCCGCCCGGAATCCGGCGCAGTGGGTCATGCTGCCGGTCACACCCTCCGGCCAGCTCACCGCGCCCCGTTTGCCGGGCACCAGGGGGACCGGCGGCAGACCGAGCTCGGCCATGGCACGACGCGCGCACAGCCGTACCGTGGTGAACTCGTCACGGCGGCGCGCCACCGCCCGGGCGATCGCCGCCGTCTCCGCCGGAAAGAGCCCGCCGTCCTGGTCGGGGGGCAGATCGCCGAACACGCTCACGGCGGCCACCTCCGCGGGCAGCACGGTGCCGATCATGCCGTCTGCTCCGACTCGGGACGCGGCAGGATCTGACGCAGCGGGGGCCGGGGCGGCCGGGACCGCCACTCCCTCGGGTATCCGATCGACACCTCCTCGAAGCGGACCCCGTCGTGCCAGGTGACCCGGGGTATGTGGAGGTGGCCGTACACGGCGGCGACCGCCCGGAAGCGCCGGTGCCAGTCGGCGGTCAGCTCCGTACCGCACCACTGGGCGAACTCGGGGTACCGCAGGACCCGAGTGGGGTCGCGTACCAGCGGATAGTGGTTGACCAGGACCGTGCCGTGATGGGGGTCGATGCCCGCGAGGCGTTCCTCCGTGAGGGCGACCCGGGCCCGGCACCAGGCGTCCCGCGACGGGTACGGGTCGGGGTGCAGCAGGTACTCGTCGGTGCACACCACCCCCGACGCGTGTGCCGCGCGCAGGGACTCCTCCTTGGTGCCGGTCCCGGGGGCGAAGAAGGAGTAGTCGTACAGGACGAACAGGGGCGCGACCGTGACGGGTGCCTCTCCGCCGCGCCAGACCGGATACGGATCCTCGGGGGTCAGCACGCCCAGCCCCCGGCACAGTTCGACCAGGGCCTCGTAGCGGGCGACACCGCGCAGGGTGACATCGTCGGCGGGATGGGTCCACAGCTCGTGGTTGCCGGGCGCCCAGACGACCTGGGAGAAGCGCTCCGCGAGAAGTCCCAGCGCCCAGGCGATGTCCTCGAACTTCTCACCGACATCCCCGGCGACGATCAGCCAGTCCTCGTCGGATTCCGGCCTGAGTGACTCCGTGATCCGCCGGTTCTCCTCGTGGGCGACATGCTGGTCGCTCAGTGCGAACAGTTTCCCGTGGGTCACGGGCAGTCCTTCCGTCGACGGACGATGCGATTGCACAACGATCTCATCACGCACTGTGCGAGGGATGTTGACGGTAGTGGCACAGTAGGCGCAAGGCGTTTCCGGAGTGGTTGCACGAAGTCCGGGCCGCCTGTCGTGGCAGAGGTGTCCCGGGCATGGGTCCGGGATCGGGTTTCGTCGAGGAGTGGTTGCGATGGTCATCGGTCGTGTGGTGCGGTTCGACAGCGCGAAGGGCTATGGGTTCATCGCCCCCGACCACGGAGGCGAGGATGTCTTCCTGCATGTGAACGACCTCCGTATTCCGGAGACGTCTCTGCGGCCCGGTCTGATGGTCGGGTTCGAGATCGAGCAGGGTGACCGGGGCCTGAAGGCGTCCTCGGTACAGCTCGCCCCCGGCAGCGGCAGTCAGCCGGTGGCGGACGTCCTCCCGGTGTCCTCCGAGTCCCCGGGCCGGGCGGCCGCGGACGGCGACGACGTGCTGTGCGATGTGCTCAGCCCGCAGGAGTACGTGCGGGACATCACGGAAGTACTCCTGCGATCGGCCCCCGCACTCACCTCGGCGCACATTCTCCAGGTGCGCGAGGGGATGCTGCAGTTCGCCAGGAACCACGGATGGGTCGAGGGCTGAGCCCTCGCGGGGGCCCTTCCCCGGACGCCGTGCGCCCGCCCGTCTAACCTGCCTCCCATGACCGTAACCCTCGAAGTAAGCGGCGGCGTCGGCACGATCCGGCTGGACCGTCCGCCGATGAACGCCCTGGACATCGCGACCCAGGACCGGCTGCGTGAGCTGGCCGAGGAGGCCTCCGGGCGTGACGACGTGCGCGCCGTGGTGCTCTACGGGGGTGAGAAGGTGTTCGCGGCGGGCGCGGACATCAAGGAGATGCAGGCGATGGACCACCCGGCCATGGTCGTACGCTCCAAGGCCCTGCAGGAGTCCTTCACCGCGGTCGCCAGGATCCCCAAGCCCGTCGTCGCGGCCGTCACCGGCTATGCGCTCGGTGGCGGCTGCGAGCTGGCCCTCTGCGCCGACTTCCGGATCGCCGGCGACAACGCCAGGCTGGGCCAGCCGGAGATCATGCTCGGCCTGATCCCGGGCGCCGGCGGCACCCAGCGTCTCGCCCGTCTGGTGGGCCCGGCGAAGGCCAAGGACCTGATCTTCACCGGCCGTCATGTGAAGGCCGAAGAGGCCCTCGCCATGGGCCTGGTGGACCGGGTGGTACCCGCCGCCGAGGTGTACGAGCACGCGCACGCCTGGGCCGCGAAGCTGGCGAAGGGCCCTGCGCTCGCGCTGCGCGCCGCCAAGGAGGCCGTCGACGCCGGGCTGGAGACGGACATCGATTCCGGTCTCACGATCGAGCGGACCTGGTTCGCCGGACTGTTCGCCACGGAGGACCGGGAGCGCGGTATGCGCAGCTTTGTGGAGGACGGACCGGGCAAGGCCAAATTCCTCTGACCGAACGCCAGTTGGGAACAGATCAAGGCGCGTTCATCCATGCGGGCGGATTAGCTGAGCCTTAAGGAAACCTTAAGGCTCAGCGCGTCGCCTGCTCCTGCAGACCCGTTCGGGTGCGGTGTCCGCGCAGGTCGGCGGGGGTGTGAGCAGGCGCATTCTGCCAGTGGCATATGCCGGGAGACGTCTACGGAATTGCTGATTCCGGGTTGGGGATTCCCGCGGAACGGCCCCGGAGTGCCCGCCTTGCGGCCATGATGGTGTCCATGGCGGGCCTGGAGGGTGTGGAGCAGCCGCGACAGCGCAGCAGCGCGACAGCGGCACGGAGGATGCCGGCCGTCGAGGACGAACAAGCGTTCAAGGCGCTGGAGTTGTTCGGAAATCCGACGGAGGACGAGGTTCGGCTGCCCTCCCGCCCCGAGTCCGCGGCCACCGCGCGTCGGCTCACCTCCTGTGTGGTGCTGCGCCAGTGGGCGCTCTCGCCGCAGACCGCCGAGCATGCCGTTCTGCTCGTGTCGGAGCTCGTCGGCAACGCCGTGCGGCACACCGGTGCGCGGGTCTTCGGTCTGCGGATGCTGCGCCGTCGCGGCTGGATCAGGATCGAGGTGCGCGACCCCTCGCGCGGACTGCCGTGCCTCATGCCCGTCCAGGAGATGGATGTCAGCGGGCGGGGCCTCTTCCTCGTCGACAAGCTCTCCGACCGGTGGGGCGTGGATCTGCTCCCGCGCGGCAAGACCACCTGGTTCGAGATGCGGATCTCCGACCGCTGACGGCGCCCGCCGGCTCCGGACGCACAGAAGCCCCCGGTTCGGCCGTGGTGCGGCGCTTGCGGGGGCTGCTGTGCGGGGGCCGTGAAATGGGGGGTGTGTTCACGGCCGCTTATGACGACCCGGCCCGGGTCAATGGGGGTCGTGTCCCCGACTATGGCAGACGGACGACTCCGCCGCCAAAGCCGTAAAACGCCCATTCGGCAACGAATGCGGATGTTTCCACTTTGAATCACAGGTGTGCTGGGTCACTCGCCTGGAAATCCATGAGGATTCACGCGCTTCCATGGCTGATTCATTGACCGGTGGTGCTGTGGGTGATGCGCATCCGTGTGACCTGCGGGAGTTGGGAATAGGGTCAATTGTTATTTTCCTGACATCTCGCACTTACTGTTCTGCACATGAACGCCTCCGACACACCGGTGCACCGCCGCAGCGCCCTGCGCGCAGGAGCCGGGGCCGCCATCGCCGCAGCCCTCGCCACCGGTTGCGGGGACCGGGACACCGCCGGGACCTCGGCGAAGACCCTCACCCACCCGGCACCCAGCAAGCCGGCCGCCACCGCCGGAGCGCCCGCCCCCGCGCCCGCCCCGCGCCGCTTCCCCGGGCAGCCCGTGCAGATCGGCCACGGCCCCCGCGACCGGGCGCGCGTCGCCCTCACCTTCCACGGCCAGGGCGACCCCGCCATCGCCAGGACGGTGCTGGCCGAGGCCGAACGGGCCCGGGCGCGGATCACCGTCCTCGCCGTCGGCAGCTGGCTCGACGAGCACCCCGAAATGGCCCGCCGCATCCTCGACGGCGGCCATGACCTCGGCAACCACACCCAGCGCCATATCGACATCTCCTCGATGGACGAGGCGCAGGCGTACGCGGAGATCACCGGATGCGCCCAGCGGCTGCGCAGGCTCACCGGCTCCATCGGCACCTGGTTCCGGCCCTCGCGCACCCAGTACGCCACCCCGCTCGTCCAGCGGCTCGCCGTCCGCGCGGGCTACCCGCACGTCCTCTCGTACGACGTGGACTCCCTCGACTTCACCTCGCCCGGCGCCGCGGCCGTCACCCGCAAGGTGGCCGGTGAGATCCGTAACGGATCGGTGGTGAGCATGCACTTCGGCTACGCGGACACGGTCGCCGCGCTGCCCCTCCTTCTCACCGAACTCGACCGCCGCGGACTGCGCGCGGTGACGACCACGGAGCTGCTGACCTGATGCTTCCCTCCACCACACGCACCGCGGCCCTGCTCGGGGGCGTCCTGCTCGCCGTACTCACCGGCTGCGGCACGCCGGCGGACAAGGGGGCGTCCGACGCCGCCACCGAGGCCGCCGCCCCGCCGGCCAGACCCAAACACATCACCCCGCCCGCGCCGCCCGGCCTCGCCGGGATGCCGCCGGTGCTCGACCCCGCGAACGTGTACGCGGCCGACGCCCCGGGAAAGCTGTCCCCGGCCGTCAAGGGCTTCCCGTCCCGGGTGTACGTGCCCAACACCAACTCCAACACGGTGTCGGTGATCGACCCCGCCACGTACAAGGTCATCGAGACCATCCCGGTGGGCCGGCAGCCGCAGCACGTCGTCCCGTCCTGGGACCTGAAGACCCTCTGGGTCAACAACGACCTCGGCGACAGCCTCACCGCCATCGACCCGGCCACCGGGAAGGCGGGGAAGACGGTCGACGTCTCCGATCCGTACAACCTCTACTTCACCCCGAACGGCAAGTACGCGATCGTGATGGCCTCGATGGACCGGCAGCTGGTCTTCCGTGACGCGCACACCATGAAGACGGCCAAGGCCGTTCCGGTCAGCTGTGCGGGCGTCAACCACGCCGACTTCTCGGCGGACGGCCGGTACTTCATCGTCTCCTGCGAGTTCTCCGGCGACCTCCTCAAGGTCGACACGGCGAAAATGGAGGTGGTGGGCCGGCAGAAGCTGCCGTTCAAGGGCGCCATGCCGCAGGACGTGAAGCTGTCGCCCGACGGCGGCACCTTCTACATCGCGGACATGATGGCGAACGGGGTGTGGGTGCTGGACGGGAAGAAGTTCACCACTCCGAAGCTGCTGCCCACCGGCAAGGGCTGCCACGGGCTCTACATCAGCCGCGACGCCAAGGAGATGTACATCTCCAACCGCGGGGAGGGCTCGATCTCCGTCTTCGACTTCGCACGGAACGAGCTGGCGAAGAAGTGGCAGCTGCCGGGCGGTGGCAGCCCCGACATGGGCGGGGTGTCGGCGGACGGCAAGGTCCTCTGGCTGACCGGGCGGTACGACGCCGAGGTGTACGCCATCGACACCACCAGCGGCAAACAGCTCGCCCGGATCCCGGTGGGCAGCGGACCGCACGGCCTCGCCGTCTACCCGCAGCCGGGCCGGTACTCGCTGGGACACACCGGCGTCTTCCGCTGAGCCCGTTCCTTCCGGACCTCCGCCGGCCGGTGGCTCAGCCCTCGACGAACAGCGCCTCCGAGCCCACCGGCCGGTAGCCCGCCGCCTGGAACGTCCGCACACTGCGGGCGTTGCCCGGTGACTGCTGCGCCCACACCACCGCGTCCGGCACCAGTTGCCGGGCCGCCCGTGCCAGCCGTTCGCCGAGCCGCCGCCCGCGTGCTTCCTCGGCCACCTCGATCGCGGTCTCCCAGCGTCCCGCGACACCGCGGCCGAGGATCAGCACACCGTCCTCGGCTCCCCAGACCCGCACCTCGTCGCGGAACCTCATCGCCCGTGCCACCCGCGGGTGTTCGGGGTCCCGGATCTCGCGCAGCCCGGGCCCGGGGGCGCCGGGCAGCGCGCTCGCGACCGTGAGCAGATCGATCGTGTTCATATGCCGGCCGGTCCGGTCCAGCAGCGCGCCCAGGAACCGCGGATTCATCGTCGCGGCCAGCGCGTCCCCCTCGGTGGCGGCCAGAGTGGCCCGCACCCACCGGGGGTCCTCGTCCGTGAACACCACCGAGTGCGCGGTGAACGCGAGCACCCCGGCGTCGCGGTCGTTCGGCTGACGCACCACAGTGGTGGACCCGTCCGGCGGCGGGAACCGCCCGTCCGCCGCGGCTGCCAGGATCCCCGCCAGTGCATCGCTCATCGCGCCGTACTCTCCCCGGTCCGGGTCACCGTCCACCGGCCGGCGGACGGACCCGCCCATGATCGACGACCGGCCGCCGCGACCGCCATCCGTCGCGCCCGTTAATCTGACCTCCGTCATATAGGCATTACGAAGGGGCGGAACAGTGGCGGACATCGAGTCGGCGCGCAAGGCGTTCGAGCGGTTCGACCTGAACGGCGACGGGCTGATCTCGGCCGCCGAGTACAAGAGCGTCATGGCTCAGCTGGGGGACCCCTACGTCACCGAGCCGATCGCGCAGGCCGTGATCAACTCCCACGACGCCAACGGCGACGGGCTGCTGACGTTCGACGAGTTCTGGGGCGCGCAGAACAAGGGCTGACGGCCGGGGACCGTGCCCGCCGCCGGCTCACGGGTCCGGCGGGCCGGCGGACCCGTCGGAGCCGAACGCCTCCTCCGGCGTCGCCACCGGGCGGAACACGTCGTGCAGCCGGCCGGCCCTCAGGAGCCGCAGGATCCTCGGGCAGTCGCAGACGAGCCAGAACCGCCCGTCCCGGTCCAGCGCCCGCTGCCGGGCCCGGCACAGCAGCCGCAGTCCCGAGCAGTCGAGGAAGCTCACCTCGGTCAGGTCGACCACCACGTGCGGTGATCCCTCGGACGTGGCCACGTCGAGGGCCGGGGTGATGAGGGCGGCGGTGGCGATGTCGATCTCGTCGCGCAGGGCCACCACCGTGCGGCCGCCTCTGCGGTACACGCGGCCGCACGGCTCGGGCAGGGGGACCAGCACAGGGGATGCCGTGGGGGACAGCCTCTCGGTCATGATGCCTCTCCTCGCAGCGCCGAATCCGCGGAGGCACCCGGGCTGGGTCGCTGTAGTTGAGGTGACAGTCGGTGAACCTAACCCGAGGCTCGCGTCGAGTGGGGATGCAGAAACGTTCGCGCCTGCGGTAATGCCTCCTTCCGGGTGAAAGTCGCGGCTTGACGTGGACATCGGCGGGTTGTTTGTGTGTTTGTCGGCCAGGAAAGGGGGTGGGGGTGCTCCCCTCCCGCGCGCCCGCGCCCGCCCGCCGCAGATCCACGGCGGCCGTGCTCAGCACAGCGGCGGCCTGCCTGGCGGCCGTGGCGGCCGCACTGCTCGGCGCCGGCCTCGTCGCCCACGGCACCGGTGAACTGCGCATACCCGGCGCCGGAACGGCCACCCTGCTGCGTACGGTCCTCTTCGGCGCGCTCGCCGTACACCTCGGTGCACTGGCCGCCGACGCGCTGGCCCGCTCCCTGCCCGGCCGGCCCGGAACCGCACCGCGCAGCTGGACGGTGGCGGCCTCGGTCGCCGGGGCGGCCGCCGCGGCGGGACAGATTCTCCGGCTGGCCCACGTCAGCGACCTCGGCCTCGTCGAGACCTACGGCACCCGGGAGGGCGGGCTGCTGCTGCTCACCGCCAACGGCTTCGTCCTCGCCGCGTGCTGCGCCGCGAGCAGCCGACCGGCCCTGGCCGCAGCCCCGCTCGCCCTGGCCGTCGGCGCCGAGGCGTTGCGCGCCCACCCCGAGGCGTACAGCCCGGCGGTGGGGGCGGCGCTCACCGCCGTCCATCTGACGGCCGCGTCGCTCTGGTGCGGCGGACTGCTCCAGGTGCTGCGCACCATGCGGCTGTGGCGGCGCACCGGACCCGGCGCGGCCCGCGCACTGCTCGGACGCTACGCCCGGCTCGCCGGCCGGCTGTACGCGGCCCTGGCGGTGACCGGCACGTGCAGCGCCCTGCGCCGGCTGCCGCCCGATGTCGTCCTCACGTCCGCGTACGGGCGCACCCTGCTGGCCAAGCTGGTGCTGGTGGCCCTCGTCAGCGCGCTGGCACTGGGCGCGCGCCGGCGGCTGGCATCGGACGCCGGCCCGGCAGCCGCGCACCGCCGGGCGCGCCGCGAACTGGTCGCCCTGGCGGCTGTCGTACTCGTATCGGCGATCCTGACCGTCGTACCCGACCCGCACTGGCTCAGCACCCGCTGACCGCCGCCGGGGTGGCGGGCTCCGGCTTCAGCGCTCGTCGCGGTACGGCGGCCAGCCGCGCAGCTCGTCGTCGCGCGGGGCGCGCACGGCAGCGGGGGCGCCGGGCCCGAAGGCCATCACCGGACGTGAGGCGTCCCAGGCGGGCCAGCCCGGGTCGCCGGAGCGGGCGAACCGTACCCAGGCCGCGTGCATCGCGTCCGCCAGCTCCTGCGGGGCGTCCGGGCCGGCGAGCGCCACCGCGTCCGGCCGGTCCAGGTTGTCGAGGACGAAGCCGATCTCCAGCGCGTGGCAGGCACCGAGCCGCTGCACCGGTGAGGGCCAGCCGAACTCGTAGAGGTGGGTGGAGCCGGTGGCACCGGCGCGGGCGTCGGCCAGCCGGTTCAGCGGTACGCGCAGCAGCAGATCGGTGGCGAGGGCGCCGAGCAGCTCGCCGGGGGTGGCACCGGGCCGGTTCGCGCGGTAGGTGCGGGCCGTGGCGCGGGGCACCCTGAACTTCAGCAGCGCCAGCCGGAGTTTCGTGCGGGAGAGCCGTTCGGTGAGCCCGCTGGGCACGAACCAGAGCCGGTACTCCTCGGTGTTCGAACCCATCAGCAGATCGGTCCCGGCCGAGGCGCCGTCCCGCAGCGCCTCGGCCGGATCACGGGGCAGCAGATCGCCGTCCACCACGATCTGGAAGGAGTTCCCGCCGGTCAGCGGGGTGCCGCCGCTCGTCACCGCGGTCTGCGCGGCCAGCAGGGCGGCGGGGTCCACGGCGGCCAGGGCGCGCGCGGTCGCCGCCACCCCCAGCCGCTTCGCGATCAGTTCGGTGGTGCGGCGGCCCTCGTGCACGGGGAGCGCGGTCGGGACGCCGCTCTGCAGCACCGCGCGCCGGAACAGTCCCCGGGACCGCGGCGCGGCGAGCAGTGCGGCGATGCTGATGGCGCCCGCCGACTCCCCGCACACCGTCACCAGGCCCGGATCGCCGCCGAACGCCGCGATGTTGTCGCGCACCCAGGTGAGCGCCGCGAGCTGGTCGAGCAGCCCGCGGTTTGCGGGCGCGTCCGGGAACACCCCGAACCCCTCGATGCCGAGCCGGTAGTTGACCGACACGAACACCACACCGTCGCGTGCGAAGGCGGCCCCGTCGTACAGCGCGACGGCGGACGAGCCGTGCAGCAGCGAGCCGCCGTGGATCCAGACGAGGACGGGCAGCCCGGTCCGGGTGGGTGAAGGCGTCCACACATTGAGGTTGAGGCAGTCGTCGCCCGGCACCTCGGGATCGGGCAGCAGCCGGTCGAGCGGCGGGGCGTACGGCCGCTTGGGTGCGGTCGGTCCGAAGGCCACCGCCTCGCGTACCCCCTCCCACGGCTCCGGCGGGGCGGGGGCCCGGAACCGCTCGGCCCCCACGGGCGCCGCCGCGTACGGGATACCGCGGAAGACCGCTGCTCCCTGTTCGAGGGTGCCGCGGACGGTGCCCTGGCCCGTGTCGGCGTGTGGAGCCGAGGTCCGGTCGGAGCCGGACGCGGATATCGGAGGAGGGACGGCCGTCATGTTTGCCTCCAGCCCAGCTGTGGTGAGGCCGGCGGGACCGTGCCGTCGCACTGCCGCCTGCCATCGGGCGTACGCACCAGCACATCACGGCCGGGGGCGGCCGACCATTCGTGCGGGCGCCGGGCCCTCCGCGGCCGGGCCGGGAAGGGCTGCTTCGGGTAACGCGCGTTTTTGGCCGCCGGACGGACGTCCGGCGGGACGGCCGGGACCGGTCGGGACCGGCCGGGGCATCGGTACGACGAATGTCCGGAAATCGCTGCCAGGTGACCGTGTTCCGGAGCCGTGTACCGCCCGGGACCGCCCGGCGGGGAGCGGCGGGCACTCCCGCGCACCCCGCCGGGGAGCCCGTCAGGCGGCGAAGTTCCGGGACATGGAGCCCTGTTCGTCGATCTCCACGAGGTCGGGACGGGTGTAGCGCTCCGCCCGCGCGTGGTAGTCGAAGTCCCCCCGGACGAGGCCTCGGTAGTCCTGGACGCAGCGCTCCAGGGCGGCTCGCGCACCGCCCTCGATTCCCGCCGCCTCCATCTCCTCGACGAGTTCCTTCTCGGCCCGCTGTACGCGGTCGGCAATGCGTGCCAGCAGGATCCCGGCTTCCTCCACCGCCTCCTGGAGTGTGCCCCCGCGGTCCCGCTGTATCAGCCGGACGGTGTTGTGCTCATAACCGAGCAGGGCCTCCTTCTCGAAGGAGCAGATGTCGTTGCAGAGGCCCGAATGGTCGGTTACCGCGTTGCGCAGGGCGATATACGCGGGAAGGCTCCGGGCGGATTCCGGCAGGTCTATTCCGGCGGTGATCTCGTGCAGATCGAGGAACGGCTGCATGGCCACCGAATCGCGCCGGTGCTTCACGAAGTCGGCGGTACTCGGCACATGGCCCGCGGCCCGGTCGACCGCCTCCGCGTAGTACGTCCAGAGCCAGGCCGCGGTGTCCCGGCGGAATTGCCGTACCCAGTGCGCGGGCCGGTCCGTGCAGGTCCGGACCAGCAGTTCGTCGAGGGCGTGCTCCATGGGGCCGACGGGTGCGCGGGATCCGTCGAGCACGTCCACCAGATGTGCTATCGCCGATTCGCACAGTCCGGGGTCGCGGCCGGCCGGTCCGTCGTCGAACTCGTCGTCGACGAGGAACGCCCAGAACAGCCATTGGCAGAACAGGTCGAGGTGTTTCTGTGATGCCCGGGGAAATATCAGGGATATCCAGAGCTCGGGACGCGTCCGGATCATCTTCTTGTGGGCCACCGGCGACAGGACGAGATTGCTCGACTCGGCCCATTCCCAGGCGGCCTGCCTGGTCCTCTCAACTCCCGGATTACATCCCGCGCTCTCGAACGGCATGTGGAATTCTGGAAGCGCGATCTTGCTCATGGTGCACCTCGTCGGGACGATTTCGAACAGGGAAGGGGGATGCGCGAAAAGGACGCGCACGCAGGGACCGGGGCGGCGGGCGGTGAACGCGGCCTTGTCGATCGGCGCTTCGGCAAGGCCGCGTCATCGGGGACAGCTGTCCGCACCGGCGCGGCAAAAGGGCGGTGCGACCGTGAACCGGCTGCGACGGCGAGCGCCGCGGCAGCGGATCAGCGCAGGCCCGGCGGCCGGACGTGACGAGGGGGCCGCAGCGCTCTTCGAGCAGTGCGGCCGGGCCGGACGGCCGGATCCCGTCGGGGGTGCGTCACGGGAGGGGCGGCTGTCATCGCTGTCCTCTTTCCTCCGCCGGGGCCTGGGCATCGGAGCCGGGCCCCACGGGCCCATGGCAGCGGACCGCCTGACGTGCACGGCGATCGCGTCACCACTCGTCACGACCAGTGAACTCCCAGTATGCGGGGGAGGGAAGATCCGTGTGACTGAAAATGTGTGTTCACCATGAACGACTGCTCAGTTATGAGCAGTTGAGGAACGCGTGTGTTGGCCGGGTTGGCGGAAGATGAGCATCCGGCCCGCCGGTTCGGCTCACCGGTGCGGCGGGTTCAGGCGGGCAGCGAGGCGAGCCAGTCGGTCAGGATCCGGTTGACCTCCTCGGGACGCTCCTGCTGGATCCAGTGGCCGCAGCCGTCCAGGATGTGCGAGGAGACCAGGCCGGGCAGCGTCGTGGGATACGCCGCGATGGCGTCCGCCAGCCAGGTGGTGGAGGCGTCCAGTGATCCGCCGATGAAGAGGGACGGCTGGGTGACGGGTGCGCCGTCGAAGTCCGCGAGATCCTCCCAGTCCCGGTCCATGTTCCGGTAGCGGTTGAGCGCGCCGGTCATTCCGGTCCGCTCGAACTCGCCCGCGTAAAAGTCGAGTTCGGCCTCGCCGAGCCAGCCGGGCCGCCCCTTCGGGAACCGCTCGCGCAGCGTGCCGCCGCGGCCGGCGAAGTGCGGGTCCGGGGCGTCGGGCGCCGGCATCGTGTCGGCCGAGAACGCCGCGTAGAACCCCGCGAGCCAGCCGCGGACGTCCGGCTCGATCTCCGCCTCTGCCACGCCGGGCTCCTGGAAGCGGGAGACGTAGAACTCCTGGTCCCCGCCCATCCCCGCGAAGACCTCGCTGGGGCGCGGGCCGCCGCGCGGCGCGTACGGAACGCTCAGCAGCCCCACCGCACGGAAGACGTCGGGCCTCAGCAGCGCGCAGTTCGCCGCGATCGTCGAGCCCCAGTCATGGCCGACGACCACCGCGTCGCTTTCACCGAGCGCGTGCACCAAGGCGGCGCTGTCCTCGACCAGTTCGAGCATCCGGTAGGCGGCGGCGTCTCCGGGCCGGGAGGAGCGCCCGTAGCCACGGACGTCGACGGCGACCGCCCGGTATCCGGCGGCGGCCAGCACGGGCAGCTGGTGGCGCCAGGAGTACCAGGACTCCGGGAACCCGTGCAGCAGCAGCACGAGCGGGCCGCTGCCCTGCTCGACCAGGTGGATGCGGCCGGCCGGGGAGGGCACCGTGCGGTGCGTGAGGTCCGGGGACGGGTCGGGCTGGTGCGACATGAAATCCTCCGTGGCTCTTGGTCTGCGTCGGCCCGGAGAAGGAGCCGTACACCGGCCCGCGCCCCGGACCCGCACCGCCGGGCAGCGGCCCGCCGGCTCGGAACACGATCATGCGACGGGCGCCGGGCCGGCTGCGAGTTCTGTTGCCGTTTCGGCAAACACCCGTCAGCGGTCACGGACTGCCCCGGCCGTGGGGTCACGCCGCACTCACCAGGTGACGGGCAACGACCGCAGCCCGCGCATCAGCCGCGTCCGGCGCCGGACCGGCTCCTGCTCCGGCGCGGCGAGCCGCAGCCGGGGGAAGCGGGTGAAGAGGGTCCGGAGCGCGATCTCTCCCTCGGCCCGGGCCAGCGGGGCGCCGAGGCAGCGGTGGATGCCGTGTCCGAACGCCAGATGTGCCCCGGCGTCCCGCCCGAGGTCCAGGCCGTCCGGCCCGGCGAACCGGACCGGATCACGGTTGGCGGCACCGGGGGAGATGAGGACGGGGACACCCGCCGGGATCGGGGTGCCGCCCAGGGTGAGCGCCTCGGTGCTGTAGCGGAAGGTGGCGATGCCGACGGGGGAGTCGAAGCGCAGGAGTTCGTCAAGGGCGCCGGCGAACGCCTCCGGCTCGTCGAGCAGCCGGGCGAGCGAACCGGGGTCCTGGAGCAGGGCCAGCGCCGCGTTCCCGATGAAGTGGGTGGTGGTCTCGTGGCCGGCCACGAGCAGCAGGACGGCCAGGGACAGCAGCTCGTCCTCGGTGAGCCTGTCCTCGCCGTCGCGCGCCCGGACGAGGTCGTGCAGCAGGCTGCCGTCCGGGGTGCTGCGCTTGGCCGCGACCAGCCAGGCCAGATAGCCGGCCAGGGCGTGGGAGGCGGCGTCGGTGCGGGCCGGTTCCCCGGACGCGAACAGGTCGTCCGACCAGCCGCGAACGGCCGCCCGGTCCGCTTCGGGCACCCCGAGCAGCTGGCAGATGACGGTGACCGGGAGCGGGGCGGCGAGATCCTCGACGAGATCGGCCTCCCCGCCGGGCGCCCACCCGTCGAGGAGGCCGTCCGTCACCTCCTGGATGTACGGACGCAGCCGTTCGACGGAGCCCCTGGTGAACGCCTTCGTCACCAGGCGCCGCAGCCGGGTGTGCCGGGGCGGATCACTGGCCAGCATGGTCTGCGAGACGGCGGGGTGCAGCTCGCGGCCGGACGGCCGGCCGGCGAAGAACCGGGCGGTGTCCTTGGAGAGCCGGGGGTCGGTGAAGGCCGCCCGGGCCTCGGCGTACCCCGTGACGAGGTAGCTGTGCAGCCCGTCCGAACCGGTGCGCACCCGCTGCACCGGAGCCGCGTCGCGCAGCCGCGCGTAAGCCGGGTACGGGTCCTGGAGGAACCGTGGGTCCTGAAGGGGATCGGTCATCTTCCTCGGCACTCCGTGGTGTTCACCGTGAGCGGGCCCCGCGGCGCGTCCTGATTCTCCGGGTCCTCCGGGTCCTCCGGGGGATGTTACGCGCGTGATCACGCCAGGCCGCGTCTAGTTCTGCTCAACCTCGGGTTACTCATCGGGCGTTGTTCGAGGGGGCGTCCGATGCCGGCACGCCCCTACGACCACTTCCCAAGGAGCCCTGCTATGCCCCTGCGTGAACAGGTGCGCTTCGTCAGCGATACGGCCAAGCTCGCCGGCCACCTCTTTCTGCCCGACACCACGGGCCCCGGTCACGCCGCCCCGCTGCAGGGCGTCGTGGTCGCCGGTACGTGGACGAGCGTCGAGGAGCAGATGGCCGACCGGTACGCCGAGGAGCTGGCCAGGCGCGGCTACGCGGCGCTGGCGTTCGACTTCACCGGATACGGGGAGTCCGGAGGCGAGCCCCGCGACTGCGAGTCGCCGGAGCTGAAGGTCCGTGATCTCCGCGCAGCCGCGGACTTCCTGACCGCCCATCCGGCGGTGGGTGACGGACAGCTGGGTGTGCTGGGTGTGTGCGCCGGGGCGATGTACGCGAGCGCCTGTGCTGCCGAGGACGCACGGGTGGGGTCGCTGGCGCTGGTGGCGCCGTGGCTGCACGACCGCCGTATCTGCGAGGAGAACTACGGCGGGCCGGAGGGCATCGAGGCGAGGAAGGCGGCTGCCGCCGCGGCCCGGCGGTGGTACGAGGAGACCGGTGAGGTCAGCTACGTGCCGGTGGTCAGCGGAAGCGACCCGGACGCGGCCATGCCGTTCGACATCGACTTCTACCTGAACCCGGAGCGCGGCGGGATCCCGCAGTGGCCCAACCGCTATGCCGTCATGGCCTGGTCCGAGTGGCTGGACCTCGACGCCGTCGCCATCGCCCCGTGCTGGATCGGCGCGTCCGCGGGGGTACGGCACGGGAAGTACGCCTCGCGCCATGCCCGGGACACATCGGCCGCCGTGACCAGCGGCAGCACGGCGAGATCCTCCAGCGACGCCGATTCCCGCGCTGCCAGGGGGTGGGCGGCGGGCACCACGAGGGCACGGCGCTCGGAGAACAGCACCGGCCCCACGACGACGTCGCACTCCTCCACGGGCGGCTCGGCGATCACCAGGTAGACGTCCTTGCGGCGCAGCGCCGTGATGGCGTTGTGGTACGTCGCGCCCAGGAGCTCGACCGAGCAGTGCGGATAACGGGACGAGAAGGTCTCCGCGGCCTGCGCGAGGAGCTTGCCCGACCACGGGGCGGTGAAGCCGGCGCGCAGCACACCACTGATATCCGCGCAGGCCGCCGTCACGTCGGCGACGACCTGCTGGATCTGCTGGTACGCGGGCAGCAGGCCGTCCCGCAGCTGCCGGCCGGCCGGGGTGAGGGCCACATGACGGCTGGTCCGCTCGAACAGCGCCGCGCCGATGCGGCGCTCCAGCGCCTTGACCGTCTGGCTGACCCGGCCGGGCGATATGTGCAGACGCTGCGCCGTCCGCGCGAAGTGCAGCTCCTCGGCCAACGCCAGAAACGTCTCGATCTCATACCGCTCCACCAGCCCCCCAAAGAACCACCAGGGCTTCCCGTCCGCATCCCATGGCCCCGTCGGGTCATTTCATCAGATCGGTATGCGTGCCCAGGTTCCGGAACGCCGGTCAGGCCCTGCGGCCTCAGCACTCGATGATGTTCACCGCGAGCCCGCCCCGGGCCGTCTCCTTGTACTTGACGCTCATGTCGGCGCCCGTCTCCTTCATGGTCTTGATGACCTTGTCCAGGGAGACCTTGTGGCTGCCGTCGCCGCGCAGCGCCATCTTGGCCGCGGTGACGGCCTTGACCGCCGCCATGCCGTTGCGCTCGATGCACGGGATCTGCACGAGGCCGCCGACCGGGTCGCAGGTCAGGCCGAGGTTGTGCTCCATACCGATCTCGGCGGCGTTCTCGACCTGCTCGGGCGTGCCGCCCAGCACCTCGGCGAGCGCGCCCGCGGCCATCGAGCAGGCGGAGCCGACCTCGCCCTGGCAGCCGACCTCGGCGCCGGAGATGGAGGCGTTCTCCTTGAAGAGCATCCCGATGGCTCCGGCGGCCAGCAGGAAGCGCACGATGCTGTCGTCCTTCTCCGCCTCGGTGGCACCGCCTGCCGCGAAGTTCATGTAGTAGTGCAGGACCGCCGGAATGATGCCCGCGGCACCGTTGGTCGGGGCGGTGACGACGCGGCCGCCCGCGGCGTTCTCCTCGTTGACCGCCATCGCGTAGAGGGTGATCCACTCCATGGCGTGGGTCTGCGGGTCGCCCTCGGCGCGCAGCTGGCGGGCGGTGTTCGCGGCGCGGCGGCGGACCTTGAGGCCGCCGGGCAGGATGCCCTCGCGGGACATGCCGCGGGACACACACGCCTGC
Organism: Streptomyces sp. NPDC058221; assembly: GCF_042882365.1. Taxonomy (NCBI): domain Bacteria; kingdom Bacillati; phylum Actinomycetota; class Actinomycetes; order Kitasatosporales; family Streptomycetaceae; genus Streptomyces; species Streptomyces sp. NPDC058221. The sequence continues at coordinate 26,363 of NZ_JBHVWF010000085.1, forward strand.
ATGGCGCGCCAGATGTCCAGCAGGCCGGAGCGGATCTCGTCCTCGGTGCGCCAGGCACGCTCGTTCTCCAGCATCAGGGAGGAGATCGACAGACCGCTGTCCTGGGCGAGCCGCAGCAGCTCGTCGCCGGTGCGGAAGGGGTGCTTCAGCACGGTGTCGTCGAGGACGATCCGGTCCTCGCCCACCGCGTCCTCGTCGACGACGAAACCGCCGCCGACCGAGTAGTACGTCTTCTCCAGGAGCGGGGCGCCGTCGCGGTCGTACGCGAAGACGGTCATGCCGTTGGCGTGGTACGGCAGCCTCTTGCGGCGGTGCAGGACCAGCTGCTTGTCGGCGTCGAAGTCGATCTCGTGCATGCCCAGGAGGTTGAGCCGGCCGGTGGAACGGATCGCGGCGACGCGGTCGTCGGCCGTTTCGACGTCGACGGTGCGCGGGGACTCGCCCTCCAGACCGAGCAGGACGGCCTTGGGGGTGCCGTGGCCGTGGCCGGTGGCGCCGAGCGAGCCGAACAGCTCGGCGCGTATCGAGGCGGTGTGGGCGAGCAGGCCCTCGTTCTTCAGCCGGCGAGCGAACATACGGGCCGCGCGCATCGGGCCGACCGTATGGGAGCTGGACGGGCCGATACCGATCGAGAACAGGTCGAAGACCGAGATGGCCACGGGTGACTCCTAAGGGTTGGTAGACGCCGTTGTCTGCCGGGTGGTGCGGTACGGGCCGGGTGGGCCCGAAGAGCGGGGACAAGGGATGGGGCACCGCGCCCACTGTTCAGTGTGCGCGGTGCCCCTCCCGAACGTGCAAAACCGCCGGTCGGACTACTTGATACCGGGGTACAGCGGGAACTTCTCGGCGAGCGCGACGACGCGGGCCTTCAGGTCGTCCGCGTCGTAGACGGGCTTGAGGGCGGAGGCGATGATCTCCGCGACCTCGGTGAAGTCCTCGGTCCGGAAACCGCGGGTGGCCAGGGCCGGCGTGCCGATCCGCAGACCCGAGGTGACCATCGGCGGCCGCGGGTCGTTCGGGATGGCGTTCCGGTTGACCGTGATGCCCAGCTCGTGGAGCCGGTCCTCGGCCTGCTGGCCGTCCAGCTCGGAGTTGCGCAGGTCCACCAGGACCAGGTGCACGTCCGTGCCGCCGGACAGGACGGAGACCCCGACCTCGGTGACGTCCGGCTGCACCAGACGCTCCGCGAGGATGCGGGCGCCGTCCAGGGTGCGCTGCTGGCGCTCCTTGAACTCCTCGGTCGCCGCGACCTTGAAGGAGACCGCCTTGGCCGCGATCACGTGCTCCAGCGGACCGCCCTGCTGACCGGGGAAGACCGCAGAGTTGATCTTCTTGGCGAGCTCCTGGGTCGACAGGATGACGCCACCGCGCGGACCGCCGAGGGTCTTGTGCGTGGTCGTCGTCACGACGTGGGCGTGCGGCACCGGGCTCGGGTGCAGACCCGCGGCGACCAGACCGGCGAAGTGCGCCATGTCGACCATCAGGTACGCGCCGACCTCGTCCGCGATCCGGCGGAAGGCGGCGAAGTCCAGCTGACGGGGGTAGGCGGACCAGCCGGCGACGATCAGCTTCGGCTTGGACTCCTTGGCGAGGCGCTCGACCTCGGCCATGTCCACGACGCCGGTCTCGTCGACGTGGTACGGGACCACGTTGTACAGCTTGCCGGAGAAGTTGATCTTCATGCCGTGGGTCAGGTGACCGCCGTGCGCCAGGTTCAGGCCCATGATCGTGTCGCCCGGCTTCAGCAGCGCGAACATCGCGGCGGCGTTGGCCTGCGCACCGGAGTGCGGCTGCACGTTCGCGGCCTCGGCACCGAAGAGCGCCTTGATGCGGTCGATGGCGATCTGCTCGATCACATCGACGTGCTCGCAGCCGCCGTAGTAGCGGCGGCCGGGGTAGCCCTCGGCGTACTTGTTGGTCAGGACGGAGCCCTGGGCCTCCATGACCGCGACCGGAGCGAAGTTCTCCGAGGCGATCATTTCGAGGGTGGACTGCTGGCGGTGGAGCTCGGCGTCGACAGCGGCGGCGACGTCCGGGTCCAGCTCGTGGAGGGAGGAGTTGAGAAGCGACATCAGGTGGTCCCTTGGGGTCTCAGTTGCCGGAGAACTCGGTGTACTCGTCGGCGGAGAGCAGATCCTTCGGCTCCTCGGCGACACGTACCTTGAACAGCCAGCCGCCTTCGAACGGTGCGGAGTTCACCAGCGAGGGGTCGTCCACGACGTCCTGGTTCGCGGCCGTGATCTCGCCGGTCACCGGCGAGTACAGGTCGCTCACCGACTTGGTCGACTCCAGCTCACCGCAGGTCTCGCCCGCGGTCACCGTGTCACCGACCTCGGGGAGCTGGGCGTAGACGACGTCACCGAGCGCGTTGGCCGCGTACTCCGTGATGCCGATCGTGGCCACGCCGTCCTCGACGGCCGACAGCCACTCGTGCTCCTTGCTGTACCGCAGCTGCTGGGGGTTGCTCATGACCTGAATTCTCCTGTACGCGGGGGAGTGCTGATGAACGATGGTCTTACGGTGTGAGACAGGACTGCGTCACGTACGCGGGGCCCTCGGCCGCCCGCGGGTTACTTCCGGCGCTTGTAGAACGGCAGCGCCACGACCTCGTACGGCTCGTGGCTGCCCCGGATGTCCACCGCGACGCCCTCGGTGCCGGGCGTGGCGTGCGCGGCGTCGACGTACGCCATGGCGATCGGCTTGCCGAGCGTGGGCGACGGGGCGCCCGAGGTGACCTCGCCGATGACCTGGCCGCCCGCGGTGACCGGGAAGCCCGCCCGCGGCACCCGGCGGCCCTCGGCGACCAGGCCGACGAGCTTGCGGGGCGGGGCGGTCTCGGCGCGCTCGGCGGCGGCCTCCAGGGCCTTGCGGCCGACGAAGTCGCCCTCCTTCTCGAACTTCACGACCCGGCCGAGACCGGCGTCGAACGGGGTCAGCGTGGTCGTCAGCTCGTGCCCGTACAGCGGCATGCCCGCCTCCAGGCGCAGCGTGTCGCGGCAGGACAGCCCGCACGGGATCAGCCCGCGGGAGGTGCCGGCCTCGGTGAGGGCCCGCCACAGCCGCTCGGCGTGCTCGGGTGCGACGAACAGCTCGAAGCCGTCCTCGCCGGTGTAGCCGGTACGGGCGATCAGTGCGGGGACGCCGGCGACCGTGCCGGGCAGTCCGGCGTAGTACTTCAGACCGTCCAGGTCGGCGTCGGTGACGGCGGCCAGGATCGCGGGGGACTCGGGGCCCTGGACGGCCAGCAGCGCGTACGCGTCGCGGTCGTCGCGCACCTCGGCGTCGAAGCCCTCGGCGCGGGCGGTCAGCGCGTCCAGCACGGTCTGGGCGTTGCCCGCGTTGGCCACCACCATGTACTCGGTCTCTCCCAGCCGGTACACGATCAGGTCGTCCAGGATGCCGCCGTCCTCGGCGCAGATCATCGTGTAGCGGGCCCGGCCCACGGAGACGGTGCCGATGTTGCCGACCAGCGCGAAGTTCAGCAGCGCCACGGCCGCCGGACCGGTGACGGTGATCTCGCCCATGTGGGAGAGGTCGAAGAGGCCGGCCTTCGTGCGGACGGCGTTGTGCTCGTCGCGCTCACTGGCGTACCGCAGCGGCATGTCCCAGCCGGCGAAGTCGGTCATGGTCGCGCCCAGCGAACGGTGCAGGGCATCGAGGGCTGTGAGGCGGGGGGCGGTGCTCATGGATAAGGCTCCCAGGGCATGACGACGAGGACGATCCCTCCCCATCTGTCATCGGAACCTGAGAGGTTCGCCGAGAGACCCCGCAGGGGTCCGGCTTGCACCTTGGGTGGAGCCGCAGGGCGACTCGCTTTTCAGATCTGCCTCATCCACGCGGTACGGGGCCTGAGAGATTCAAGGGAGGATCTTGCTCCTTCGGCGCCCGGTCATGGACCGGAACTCTCCCGCGCGGATTCAAGCGGCCTTTATGCAGTTGGCCGGGTCATCATCGCACGCATCGCCGGGCAGCGGGGCGCCGGTACCCCACCGGATCCGGCGGGTCGGACGCTTGTGCCGCATTACCTTTTCTTTACACTTCTTGGCAGGTGTGGGGCCGGCCGACAGGGGGATGGCGATGACGTTGCGGCGGTATGCGGCGACCGCGGGGGTCGCGCACGGCGCACTGCCCGCACAGCAGGGTGCGCCGGCCCGGGAGACGCACGGCCCGCACGGGCCCGTCGTACGGGATCTGCGCGAACGGGCCGGGCGCAGCCCGCGGAGCCTGCACTTCGCGCCGGGCGACGTCGTGGTGGTCTCCGGACTGCCGGGCAGCGGCAAGTCCACCCTGATCGGACGGACCGTGTCCGCGTCCGCACGTGTCATCGACTCCCAGGACGCCAGGGACCGCTGGGCCGGTCTGCTGCCCCGCTCGGTTCCGTACGCCCTCTACCGCCCGTTCGTCCGCGTCGCCCACTACTGGGGGCTGTGGCAGGTGCTGCGCTCCGGCGTCTCCGTCGTCGTCCACGACTGCGGCGCCCAGGCCTGGGTGCGCGGCTGGCTGTCGCGCGACGCGCGGCGGCGCGGCCGCGTCCTGCACCTCGTCCTGCTGGACGTCACCCCGCAGACCGCGCGGGCCGGCCAGCGCGAGCGGGGGCGTGGCGTCTCCGGATACGCGTTCGCCCGGCACCGCAGGGCGGTGCGCAGGCTGCTGCGGGACACCGAGACGGGCATGCTGCCGCTCGGCTGTGTCTCGGCGGTGCTGCTGGACCGCGAGGCGGCGGCGCTGCTGGCCCGGATCACCTTCGCGGACGCACAGGCGTTACCGGACAGCACGCGGAGCCGGTAGCACGCTTCCGATGCCTGGACACCCGGGGCGCGGCGCTAACCTCTAGTGCTGCGTCAGCCAAGGTTTGCGCGTAAAGGAGCGGCGTCGGGTGCGTGCTCTCGGCATGCCGGCCGGAAGCCCTCGTACTGGACGTACTCGGGCTTTCGGCCGGTGCGGCGAGAGTGCGTGCATGGCGTCGCGACGGGGTGAACCTTGGCTGGCGCAGCACTAGCTGCACGGCAGGGGCGAGAGAGGGAAGCAGTGGATATTCCGGCACCGGACGGGACCCATCCGCAGGGCGGATGGCCGGCCAACGAGCTCGAAGAAGTGCTGGGCGTCTCGCTCGGCAGCCCGGAAGCGGGCGGCCGGCTGGTGGAGGTGCTCGGCCGCAGCCACCTCTGGGTGCCGCTGCCCAACGGCGGCGGGCCGGACGCGACCGACCTGGATCTGCCGACACTGGAGATCGACGGCGCACCGTACGTCCCCGTGTTCAGCTCCGAGCAGCAGTTCCTCACCTGCGTCGGCACCCATATGTCCTTCACCGTGGCGCCCGCCCGCGAATTCGCCCGCGGGCTGCCACCGCAGCTCGGCATCGCGGTGAACCCGGGCGGCGCGGTCGGCATGCCGCTCCCGCCGCCCGCCGTCGCCGAGCTCTGCCGGACCGGACGCACCCTGCTCGACGGACCCGCCAGCGGCGGCCGGGTCCGGCTGTACGAGCCGGACTGGAAGGAGGAGCCCGTCGACTTCCTCTCCGCCGCGGCCGGCGAGTTCGAGGAGAGCGGGGTCGTGCTCAGCGCCCGCAGGGCCCTGGCCAGCATCGAGGGCGGCGACCCCGTCCTCTTCGTCGGCGTCGAGTTCTCCACCTGGGACGGTGCCGGGCGCAACGCCCCCATGGACGCCCTCGGCCGGGCGCTCGGCCGCGTCGAGGTGCCGTGGCCGGTCAACCTGGTGCTGCTCGACGTGGCACAGGACCCGGTCGCCGACTGGATGAGGGCGCGGATCCGGCCGTTCTACCAGCGCGCCGCCGAGTAGCACGGCCCGTCGCACCGCCGGGTGACAACGTCAGCCCACGGCGTCAAGTCGGTGTCATGACCGGCGCCTAAGCTGGTTTGATGGCTGGTGCCTCGGCACCGCGCCGTACCCGAGTGCCCCGGGAGCGGCAGGGCCGACACAGTGGATCGAAGAGGGGCGGGACCCAGGGTGAGTGCGTCAGGCACCGCGGCGGCCGGGCAGGTCGAGCACATGCTGCGCCAGGTGACGCCCGGGCGCTACGACGCGTACGAGGCTCTGCTCCGGGCCCTGGCGGGTGACCGGATCTGGATGCTGCTCTGGAACGGCCGGGCCGGTTCACCCGACGCCCAGTACGGCAACATGGAGATCGACGGCCTCGGTTACGCCCCCTGCGTCACCTCCGCCCATGAGCTCTCCGCCAGTGGCTGGAACCGCGCTCACGAGGTGGTGGGCGGCCGCGACATCGCCCGCGCCCTGTTCCCCGACCGCTGGGGCATCTGGCTCAACCCGCACGCACCGGGCGGCGGCGTGGGGATCCCCTGGCTGGACCTGCGCCGGATCGCCACCGGTCTCGACCGGATGCCCGCCGGTCCGCTGCGGATCAGCGACCCCGCCGTCGAGACCCCGCACTTCTACGCCCAGCTGACGCAGAACGCCCACCACACCCCGGCGATCCGCTCGCTGCGCCGTGCCTGGGTGCAGCCCGCGCTCGGCGACCCGTACCTCGCCATCGGTCTCGATCTGTACGACACCAGCCAGCCGTCGGTCGACGCGGTGCGCGCCATGATGCAGCAGTCGATCGGCGCGGTCCCGGAGGGGCTCCCGGTCTCCACCGTCGCCATGTCCGACGAGTACGACCCGGTCGCGATGTGGCTGCGGGGCAACTCCCGTCCGTTCTACGACCGGGAGTCGCACGCCCCGGCCGGCCGGAGCGGAGTCGTCGCTCCGGGTTACGGCTATCCGCAGGCGCCCGGCCCGGCGCCGCACGCCTACTAGACCCGGCGGCCCCGCTCACCGGAGCGGACAAAGCTCCCCCCGGCGGACAACACCACCGCCGGGGTCACCCAAATAGCCACGCAATGCAGCCTGTTGGGTGGCATGTCCGTTCTGGTGGATTAGCGGCCGACTGGTCCGCTCACTCGATCAAGCTGTCCGGATAACGGAAGCTCACTGACCGCATCACGTTTGAGCAAACATTCCCCGTCAGGTCTGGCGGGTGATCGCAACCGCGTTGAAGACTCCCCGCTAGTGGGGATCGTCGGCCCTTTGTACGAGGTTGCCCCGACGGACATTCCGCAGACGCTTATTTCGCATCGACACATCAGCCGCATGAACCTGCGTGGCTGACACGCGCCAGGCCGTTACCGCGGCGAGCAAGGGCCGGCCACCGCCGGCAGGAGGGGTCTAAGGCACTGTGACCGCACCGATCGAGACCACCGGATCGGCTGCCGAGGCTCAGCCGGAGGCAGTACTCACGGGAGTCAAGCAGAGCCAGATCGAGGGCCGTTCGCTCGGACAGATCGCCTGGTCGCGCTTCAAGCGCGACAAGGTGGCCGTGGCCGGCGGCATCGTTGTCATCCTTCTGATCCTGCTCGCCGTTCTCTCCAAGCCGATCCAGGCCGTCTTCGGCCTCGACCCCAACGCGTTCCACCAGGAACTCATCGACCCGGCACTGCTCGCCCCCAAGGGCGACTGGGGCGGCATGAGCTGGAGTCACCCGCTCGGCGTCGAACCGCAGTACGGCCGCGACATCATGACCCGGATCATCGAGGGCTCCTGGGTCTCCCTCGTCGTCGCCGTCGGCGCCACTCTGCTCTCCGTGGTGATCGGCGTCTTCTTCGGTGTCGTCTCGGGCTTCTACGGCGGCTGGGTCGACACGATCATCAGCCGCATGATGGACACCTTCCTGGCCTTCCCGCTGCTGCTGTTCGCGATCTCCATCTCGGCGGCGCTGCAGGACGGCGCGTTCGGCCTCACGGGCCTTCCGCTGCGGATCGCTGTACTGATCTTCGTGATCGGCTTCTTCAGCTGGCCGTACATGGGACGTATCGTGCGCGCACAGACGATGAGCCTGCGGAACCGCGAATTCGTCGAAGCGGCCCGGTCGCTGGGCGCCCGGGGCCCTTTCATCCTCTTCCGGGAGCTGCTGCCGAACCTGGTGGCGCCCGTTCTCGTCTACTCCACGCTGCTGATCCCCTCGAACATCCTCTTCGAGGCCGGTCTCAGCTACCTCGGAGTCGGTATCGCCCCGCCGCAGGCCTCCTGGGGCGGGATGCTCACCAACGCGATCGACTTCTACGAGAACGACCCGATGTACATGATCGTGCCGGGCGTGGCCATCTTCGTCACCGTCCTGGCGTTCAACCTGCTGGGAGACGGGCTGCGTGATGCTCTCGATCCCCGTAGCAAGTAGTGCCCGGGCGCTCGTCACAACGACGTGCGACATGCCATGGCAACCATCGATTGAGGGGAATTTCCTCAGGTGAAGACCAGAAAAACGACAGCGGTGGTTGCCACGGCTGTGGCCCTGATGCTGACTGCCTCCGCATGCAGTGGCTCCGATGACGACAACGCCGGCGGCTCCGGCGGCAAGGGCGGCTCCAGCGCCACCGACGCCGCGCTGACCTCGATCGTCAACAAGTCGGACAAGAAGGGCGGGACGCTCAAGCTCGAGCTGTCCGACGAGCCCGACTCGCTCGACCCCGGAAACACCTACTACGGCTGGGTGCAGGACTTCTCGCGCCTGTACGGCCGTTCGCTGACGTCGTTCAAGCCGGCCGCCGGCAAGGACGGCCTGGAGGTCGTCCCGGACCTCGCGGAGGGCCTCGGCAAGGCGAGCGCGGACGCGAAGACCTGGACGTACAAGCTCAAGAAGGGGCTCAAGTACCAGGACGGGTCCGCGATCACCTCGAAGGACGTCAAGTACGCCGTCGAGCGCTCCAACTTCGCGCCGGAGGCCATGTCCAACGGCCCGACGTACTTCAAGTCCCACCTCATCGGCGGGGACAAGTACAAGGGTCCGTACAAGGACAAGAACCCGGACGGCATCTCCTCCATCGAGACGCCGGACGACTCCACGATCGTCTTCAAGCTGAAGGACGCCTTCGCGGACTTCGACTACCTGGCGACCTTCACGCAGACGGCCCCCGTGCCGGCCGCGAAGGACACCGGTGCCGACTACGTGAAGCACATCGTGTCCTCGGGCCCGTACAAGTTCGAGTCCTACGACGAGGGCCGCGGCGCGACCCTCGTGCGCAACCCGAACTGGGACCCGAAGACCGACCCGCTGCGCCCGGCCCTGCCGGACAAGGTGACGATCCGGTTCAAGGTCAAGCAGGAGACGGTCGACAACAACCTGCTCGCGGACAACATCAGCGCTGACGCCGCCGGTACGGGCGTCGCCCCGGCGACCCAGCCGAAGGTGCTGACCAAGGCCGATCTGAAGAAGCAGACCGACAACCCGTACGCGGGCGCCACCTCGTACATCGGTCTGAACGTCAACGTGAAGCCGTTCGACAACATCCACTGCCGCAAGGCCGTGCAGTGGGGCATCGACAAGGCGTCGGTCCAGGCCGCCCAGGGCGGCGACCCCAAGGGTGACGTCGCGACGACCCTGCTGCCGCCCACGGTCAACGGCTACTCGAAGTTCGACCTGTACGAGAGCGCCGGCCACAAGGGCGACGAGGCCAAGGCCAAGGACGAGCTGAAGCAGTGCGGCAAGCCGAACGGCTTCAGCACCAAGATCTCGGCCCGCTCCGACCGCCCCGCCGAGATGTCCATGGTCACCGCGGTGCAGGCCTCGCTCAAGAAGATCGGCATCAACGCCGAGATCAAGAGCTTCCCCACCGGTAAGTACTTCTCGAACTTCGCGGGCAACCCGAGCTACGTGCACGCCAACAAGCTCGGCATGATCATGAGCGCCTGGGGTGCCGACTGGCCGACCGGCTTCGGCTTCCTGGACCAGATCGTCAACGGCGCGTCCATCAAGCCGTCCGGTGGCAACAACGTTCAGGAACTGAACGACCCGAAGATCAACAAGCTGCTCAACGAGGGCATCGCCAACACCGACACCGCCGCCCGTGAGAAGGCGTGGGGCGAAGTCGACAAGGCCGTGTCCGAAGGCGCGACCGCCGTCCCGCTGGTCTACCGCAAGAACCTGCTGCTCCGGCCGAAGTCCGCGACGAACGTCACGGTCACCCAGGCCTACCTCGGCATTTACGACTACCTGCTGATGGGTTCCGCCAAGTAGGAACGGCCCCGCTCCCCGGGCCGCGCTGCGCGGCCCGGGGAG
>NZ_JBHVWF010000086.1:0-36418 GCF_042882365.1 Streptomyces sp. NPDC058221
TCGCGTTGTTGAGCGGGCCGTAGAGCACGTCCTCGTCGTCCGGCTGCCCGGTCCTCGTGTCGGCCGCCGCCTTCGCGAGCGCGGTGACGAACGCGTCGTGGACGGACTCGTGGACCAGGATCCGGGTCGCGGCCGTGCAGTCCTGACCGGCGTTGAAGAAGCCGCCGACGATCAGGTCCTCGACCGCCTTCGCCAGGTCGGCGTCCTCGAAGATCACCGCGGGCGCCTTGCCGCCGAGCTCCAGGTGGACGCGCTTGACGTCGAGGGCCGCGCTCCGGGCGACCTGGATGCCGGCCCGGACCGAACCGGTGATGGAGGCCATCGCGGGCGTCGGGTGCTCGACCATCAGCCGGCCGGTCTCGCGGTCGCCGCAGACCACGTTGAAGATGCCGCGCGGCAGCTCCAGCGAGTCCAGCACCCCGCCGATGATCCCGGCCATCAGGACGGTGGAGGCCGGGGTGGTGTCGGACGGCTTGATGACCACGGCGTTGCCCGCGGCGAGCGCCGGGGCGAACTTCCAGACGGCCATCATGAGGGGGTAGTTCCACGGGGCGACCTGGGCACAGACCCCGACCGGCTCACGGCGGATGATCGAGGTCATGCCGTCCATGTACTCGCCGGCCGAGCGGCCCTCCAGCAGCCTGGCCGCGCCCGCGAAGAAGCGGACCTGGTCGATGGCGGGAGCCAGTTCCTCGCTGCGGGTGAGGTGCAGCGGCTTCCCGGTGTCCCGGCTCTCCGCGGCCACCAGCTCGTCGGCCCGCGCCTCCATGGCGTCCGCGATCCGCAGAAGGGCCAGCTGGCGCACGGCGGGGGTGGTGTCGCGCCAGACGGGGAAGGCGGCAGCGGCGGCTGTCATCGCCGCGTCGACCTCGGCGGCGCCGGAGAGCGGCGAGGTCGCGTAGACCTCGCCGGTGGCCGGGTCCACCACATCGAGTGTGCGGCCGTCCGAGGCGTCCGAGGGGACACCGTCGATGAAGTTGCGGAACGTTAGGGTCATGCGGGGAGAACCGGTCTCTCTCGTGGTCGGGCGGGTTACGGGCCGGGAGGCGGGCGGCGGTGTCGCGCGCCTCAGCCGGCCGTACGGGCGGACAGGTGCTCGTGGACGGCGGGCCAGCTGCCGTCGGCGGCGCGGGCGAAGACGATGGTCTCCCGCTCGTGGACCGTCTCCCGGCCTTCCCGGGTGGAGACGGTGGTCTCCACGTCGTGGCTGAAGACGGCGGTGGAGCCGAAGTGCTGGATCAGCTGCCCGGTCGAGGCGCAGCCGAGGATGCGGAAGTCGTCCCGGTCCACCCATTCCTGCCACAGGGCGCGGTACTCGGCGGTGGAGCCGAGCCGCTGCGGGGTGGAGTGGAAGACGAAGCTCGCGTCGGGGGCGAAGGCAGCGAAGTAGTCGTCGAGGCGGCCCTCGGCGAAGGCGGCGACCAGCGCGTCGGCGGCGGCCCTGACCTGTCCGGTGTCCTGGTCGGGCGTGCTCATGGACGGCTCCTGGGTGCGGGGGGCGGGAGACGGGAAAGAAGGCCGGTGTCAGAGCGCGGCGGCCGGTTCGGGGGCGGGCTGCTCGTCGGCGTCGGTGATCGGCGGGACGGGGGTGTCGGAGGCCCGGACGAACCGGGGCCCGTCCGGCCCGTACACCGCACGCGGTTCGGGGAACACGGTCAGCAGGACGAGATAGAGCACGGCCGCGAGGACGAGGCCGACCGGCAGCGAGATGTCCGTGCCGTTGGCCAGGTCGCCGAGCGGGCCGACGAACTGGCCCGGCAGGTTGGTGAAGAGGAGCGCCACGCCGGCGGAGAGCAGCCAGGTGGACAGTCCGCGCCAGTTCCAGCCGTGGTTGAACCAGTAGCGGCCGCCGGTCTGCCGGCGGTTGAAGACCTGGAGCGCGTCCGCGTCGTACCAGCCGCGCCGGGTCACGTAGCCGAGTGCCATCACGATCATCCACGGGGCGGTGCAGGTGATGATCAGCGTGGCGAACGTGGAGATGGACTGGGTGAGGTTGAGTGCGAACCGGCCGACGAAGATGAAGGCGATCGACAGGGCACCGATGAAGAACGTCGACTGCACCCGGCTGAAGCGGGTGAAGACGCTGGAGACGTCGAGTCCGGTGCCGTACAGCGCCGTCGTGCCGGTGGAGAGGCCGCCGATCAGGGCGATGAGGCAGAGCGGCAGGAAGTACCAGCCGGGTGAGATGGCGAGCAGTCCGCCCACGTAGTTGGGGGCGGCCGGGTCGACGTACTTCGCGGCCTTCGTGGCGATGATCGACGCCGTGGCGAGGCCGAAGACGAAGGGCAGCAGGGTGGCGGCCTGGGCGAGGAACGCCGCGCCCATGACGCGGCGGCGCGGGGTGTCGGCCGGGATGTAGCGGGCCCAGTCGCCGAGGAAGGCGCCGAACGAGACCGGGTTGGACAGCACGATCAGGGCGGCGCCGACGAAGGACGGCCAGAACAGCGGGTCGGATGTGGAGGCGAAGGAGCCCGCGTACCCGGCGTCGAAATCCCCGGCGAAGGCGAAGGCGCCGAGCACGAACAGTGCCGAGGCCGCGACCACCGCGATCTTGTTGACCATCAGCATGAAGCGGAAGCCGTAGACGCAGACCACCAGGACGAGTCCGGCGAAGATCGCGTAGGCGATGCCGTACGTGACATCGGACTCGGGCACGTCCGCGAGCCGGTGCGCACCCCCGACGAGCGCGTCGCCGGACGACCACACCGAGATCGAGAAGAACGCGACGGCGGTGAGCAGCGAGAGGAACGAGCCGACGACCCGGCCGTGCACACCGAGGTGGGCGGAGGAGGAGACGGCGTTGTTGGTGCCGTTGCGCGGGCCGAACAGCGACATCGGCGCGAGCAGCAGCGCACCGGCGAGCAGGCCCAGGACGGTCGCGGTGAGGCCCTGCCAGAAGGAGAGGCCGAAGAGGATCGGGAAGGCACCCAGTACGCAGGTCGCGAAGGTGTTGGCGCCGCCGAAGGCGAGCCGGAAGAGGTCGACGGGCCGGGCGGTGCGGTCCGCATCGGGGATCCGCTCCACTCCGTTGGTCTCGACTTCGGTGATCGAGGTAGTCACGGGCGCTCCACCTGCTGTTCGTCCTGTTCATGCGCGGGGACTGGCCCCTCAGTCTGTGGGCCCCGGGCACGGTGGGCAATTGTGAAAGTCACAGAGGGATACCCTGATATCTGTGGCTGACAACAAACTCACCGTCGAGGATCTGCTGTCGTTCCCCGCGCTCCAGCTCACCGTCAGGGCGGGCAGCAGCGGTCTCGGCCGCTCCGTCTCCTGGGCGCACGCGAGCGAGCTCGCCGACCCGACGCCCTGGCTGCTCGGCGCCGAGGTGATCATGACGGCGGGCCTGGCGGTGCCCCGTACCGCCGCCGGTCAGCGCGCCTATCTGGAGCGCCTGGACGACGCCGGTGTCTCCGCGCTGGCCCTCTCGGCGCAGCTGCACATGCCTCCGTTGCACGACGCGTTCTTCCGGGCGGCCGAGGAGCGGGGGTTCCCGGTGCTCGAGGTGCCGCTCGCGGTGCCCTTCATCGCGGTGTCCCAGGAGGTGGCCGCCTCGGTGCAGGAGGACGCCCGGCACCGGCTGGGCGCGCAGTTGCAGGTCTTCGGTTCGCTGCGCTGGCTGGTCGCCGAGGATCTGGACACCCCCACGCTGCTGCGCCGGCTGGAGCGCCTGTCGGGGTACGACGTCTATCTCTGCACGCCGCAGGGGCGCCCGCTGCTGCCCGGGGTGCCGGTGCCGGATCAGGGGGTGCTGCCCGCGTCGGCGGACGCGCCGCCGACGGTTCCCGGCGGTTTCGTGCTGCCCGTCCCGGCGCCGGGCGGACCGGCGGGGTTCCTGGTGGCGTACGAGCGGGAGGGCGCCCAGCCCGCCGGGCTCGCCGTCGTCCAGCACATCGCCACGGTGGCGGCGCTGCGGGTCGCGATGGTGCGCACCGAGCGCGAGACGCTGCGGCGCGAGGGTGCGGAGACGCTCGCCGAGCTGTTGCAGGAGGTGCTCGACCCGGAGGCGGCCCGGCGCAGGCTGGCGCGGCACGCGATCGAGGGTGACACCGTACTGATCGTGGTCCGCGGCGCCACGGAGGACGGGCTGCTGCGCTGTCTCCAGGACCACCCGCATCTCCTGCTGACCTGGGGTGAGGACCGGTATGTGCTGGGCTCGCCGGTACTGGCCGGGGAGATCGGCGGGCTGCCCGAGGTGGCGGCCGGGATGAGCCGGCCCTTCCTGCCGGGCGCCGCACTGCGGGTGGCGCAGCGGGAGGCGCTCTGGGCGGTGTCGAAGGCCGTGGAGTCCGGGCGGCCCGTGGTCCGCTACGGCGACGACTCGACGGGCCGCTGGCTGCCCGACGACCCGGCGGTGCTGTCCGCGCTGGTGGAGCACGTGCTCGGTGAGGTGCTGCGCTACGACGAAGCGCACGACTCGCAGCTGCTGGTCTCGGTCCGCACCTGGATGGAGCGCGACCGCCGTACGGAGACAGCGGCGGCCGCCCTCCATATCCATCCGAACACCCTGGCGTACCGGCTGCGGCGCTTCGGTACGCTGGCCGGCCGGGATCTGGGGTCGACGGGGGCGCTGGCCGAGGTCTGGCTCGCCATCCAGGCGGCGGGCACGCTGGGGCTCACGGACTGAGCGGAGCGACTGCCCGTAGGCTCGACGGCAGGTCCGGGGAACAGGAGGCGGCGCGTGCCGGTGGAAGTCACCTGGTGGGGTCATGCCACCTGCACGATCGAGGACTCCGGGGTCCGGGTCCTGACCGACCCGCTCTTCGTACGACGCCTCGCGCATCTGCGCCGCCGACGCGGCGAGCTGCCCGGCCCGGCGGCAGCCGTCGCCGATGTCGTCCTCATCTCGCATCTGCACTCCGACCATCTGCATCTGCCGTCCCTGGCCCGCATCGCCCCGGGCGGCCGGCTGGTCGTGCCGACGGGCGCGGTCCGGGCCGTCCCGGGTCTGCGGATCCTGCGCAGGATGCGGGGTCTGCGGATCACCGAGGTGGCGGCCGGCGACGAGGTGCGCGTCGGTGAGCTGCTGATCCGGGCGGTCCCGGCCCTGCACGACGGCCGGCGGCTGCCGGTGGGCCCGCACCGCTCCCCCGCGCTCGGTTACGTCGTCGAGGGCGCGGCGCGCACCTACTTCGCCGGGGACACCGGCCTGTTCGACGACATGGCGAAGGAGGTCGGCCCGGTGGACGTGGCGCTGCTGCCGGTCGGCGGCTGGGGGCCCTACCTGGGTCACAGCCATCTCGACGCGGGGCGCGCCGCCGAGGCGCTGGCCCGGCTCTCGCCGCGCTCGGCGGTGCCGGTGCACTACGGCACGTACTGGCCGATCGGGATGGACGGGGTCCGGCCGCACGAGTTCCATTCGCCGGGTGTCGAATTCGTCCGCCAGGCGGCGCTGCTGGCGCCGCAGGTGGCGGTGCACCGGCTGGAGCACGGCGAGCATGTGCGGCCGGAGGCCGGCGGGTGATCCATGAGGTGGTGAGCAGGCTGCCCCCGGAGTCCACGCAGCAGGCGGTCGGCTATCCGTCCCTGTTCCTGCTGGTGGCGCTGGGCGCGCTGGTACCGGTGGTGCCGACGGGTGCGCTGGTGAGCTCGGCGGCGGTGGTGGCGGTCCACCAGTCGTCACCGTTCGCGCTGCTGTACGTCTTCGCGGTGGCGTCGGCCGCTGCGTTCCTCGGCGATGTCTCCCTGTACTGGCTGGGCCGGCGCGGGGTGCGGTCGAAGAACGGTTCCAAGTGGCTGCGGGCGATCAGCGACCGGGCGGCCCCGGAGCGGCTCGCGCAGGCGCAGCAGAAGCTGGACGAGCACGGCGCGATGGTGCTGGTGCTGTCCCGGCTGGTGCCCGCCGGACGGATTCCGGTGATGCTGGCGTGTCTGCTGGGCCGGATGCCGATGCGACGGTTCGCCCGGGGGGATGTGCCGGCCTGTCTGGCCTGGGCCGCCACGTATCAGCTGATCGGCATTCTGGGCGGTTCGCTCTTCCCCGAGCCGTGGCAGGGTGTGGTGGCCGCGGTGGGTCTGACGCTGCTGATCAGCGGGGCGCCCGCGGTGTGGCGCCGGCTGCGCGCGCGGTTCGCCGGCTGACCGGCCGGGTCCTGGGCGGCGTCAGCGCAGTTCGTCGAGCGCTGCCCGGAAGATGCCCAGGGCCGCCGCGACGTGCGGGAGCCCGAGGGGCTCCGGCGCGGTGAGGGACTCCGTCTGCTGCTGCGGGGTCGACCCGAGCAGCGGCCCGGTGCCCAGGCGCACCCGCAGCGCGCCGAGTTCGTCGCCGAAGCGGTGGCCGCCGGGGACCGGTGCGCCGAGCCGTTCCGTGAGGTACTCCTCCAGCTCCAGCGAGTCGGTGACCCCGCGGGCTGCGAGCCGGGACCGGAGGGGGCCGAGGTCCGCGTAGAGGTGGCGGCCCGCCTGCGGGGGCCGGGCCAGCGCGCCCGAGGCGAGTACCGCGCGGTGCGCGGCGGCGGCGACCTGGGCCTGCATCGCGGCGGCCCGGCGGACCCGTTCGGTGACGGCGTCCGGTTCGCGCAGCGCATGGGCGGCGGCCGCCGCGACCGGACCCGCGACGAAGGCGCCGAGCGCGGTGAGGATGTCGAGCGTACGGGCGTGGCGCACGGCCGCCCGGCCGGTGTCCGGGAAGCGGGCGACCGCGACGGGCCAGGCGGACGGGGTCAGCGCGCCGGACAGGTCGGAGATGACCGTCACGTCGTCGGGGCACATCTCGGCCGGGCTGAGCAGCACCGTGTCGTGCGGCCTGTGCAGGGTGTCGCGCCAGGTCTCGTCGCTGACGATGTGCAGCCCCTCGGCGACGGCGGCCTCGCAGGCCTCGCGCACGAGTTCCGGCGGGGCGACGGTGGCGGTGGGGTCGTCGACGACGGAGATCAGCAGCAGCCGGGGCCGGCCGCCCTCGGCGCGCACTCTGCGCACGGTCTCCAGCAGCGCGTAGGGATCGGGCACGCCGCCGCACTCGGCGGGGGTCGGCACGTGGTAGGCGGGTCTGCCCAGCAGCCGGGCCTGTGGGATCCAGGCGGCGGGGCAGGGGCGCGGCATCAGCACGTCGCCGCCGTGCGCGGCGATCAGGGCGAGCAGCAGGGAGGATGTGCCCGGTGCGGCGGCGACGTGTCCGGGGCCGCCGCGCAGTCCGCGCCGGTCCCAGTAGGCGCAGGCCGCCTCGCGCAGCGCCGCCGAGCCGCCGGCCGGCTCGGGCACTCCGCTGCCGGCTGCCGCCGCCAGTACCTCGGCCAGTTCGGGCAGGACCGGCAGTCCGGGGCCGGGCGCGGGCGGTCCGTACCGTACGGGCCCGCGGTCCTCGCGGATCCCGGGGGTGCCGCCCCCGGCCCGCCCGCGTCCCTGACGCCCGGTCCGCTCCCGGCCCATCCGGGCCTCCTTCGCCGCCGCTCGGTCAGCCGGCCCGTCACCCGGGCCGTGTCCGCCCCTTTATACGAGGGAATGGCTCGGGGCGCCTGCGCTGCCACAGAGCCGCGGCGGGGCTACCACGGTGCGGCGGGGGGTGCCCGGCGGGCCGCGGAACCGTACCCGCCGTGACGGCACCATTGACACTCGCCCTGCCGCGTCATTACGGTCACGCCAGGATTTCGAACGAGTGCCGAAATATCGAACACGTCGAGGGGTAACGTCCGTGCGCATCACCGGAATCAGTACGCATGTGGTCGGAACACCGTGGCGCAACCTCACCTATGTGCAGGTGCACACCGATGAGGGGCTGACCGGTGTGGGTGAGACCCGGATGCTCGGCCGCACCGACGCACTGATCGGCTATCTGCGCGAGGCGGAGGCCAACCACATCGCCGGTTCGGACCCGTTCGCCGTGGAGGACCTGGTACGCCGGATGAAGTACGGCGACTACGGGCGGGCCGGCGAGATCGTGATGTCGGGCATCGCCGTCGTCGAGATGGCCTGCTGGGACATCAAGGGCAAGGCGCTCGGCGTCCCGGTCTGGCAGCTGCTCGGCGGCCGGGTCACCGACCGGGTCAAGGCGTACGCCAACGGCTGGTACACCACCGAGCGCACCCCGGAGGCGTACCACAAGGCGGCGTCGGCGGTCGTCGCGCGCGGCTACCGGGCGCTGAAGATCGACCCGTTCGGCACCGGCCACTTCGAGCTGGGCCAGGAGGAGACCCGGTACTCGGTGTCGCTGATCGAGGCGGTCCGGGATGCGATCGGCCCTGACACCGAGCTGATGCTGGAGATGCACGGCCGGTTCAGCCCGTCGACGGCGGTCCGGATCGCGCACGAGATGGCCCCGTTCCGGCCGGCCTGGCTGGAGGAGCCGGTCCCGCCGGAGAACCTCAAGGCGCTCGCCAAGGTGGCGGGCAAGGTCGGCACTCCGATCGCGACGGGTGAGCGGATCCACGACCGCATCGAGTTCCGCGAGCTGTTCGAGTCGCAGGCCGCCGACATCATCCAGCCGGACGTCGGTCACATCGGCGGCATCCTGGAGACGCGGAAGCTCGCCGCGACCGCTGAGACGCACTACACGCTGATCGCTCCGCACAACGTGGGCGGTTCGGTACTGACGGCGGCCAGCCTCCAGGTCGCGGGCTGCACACCCAACTTCAAGATCCTCGAACACTTCAATGACTTCGCCGACGCCGACATCAAGAAGGTCGTGAAGGGCGCACCGCAGGTCGACCCCGCGACCGGGTGCTTCGAGCTCTCCGACGCCCCCGGCCTGGGCGTGGAGCTCGATGTGGACGCGGCGGCCGAATTCCCGCAGCAGCAGGCGCGGTTCGACCTCTGGGCCGAAGGCTGGGAGAAGAGGCAGCCCAAGTGACCGGGGCACCGGCCCGCTCGCGGGCGATCACCATCGACCGGCCGGGCCGGCACCGGCTGACCGAGGGCCCCGTTCCGGAGCCCGGTCCCGGCGAGGTCCGGGTACGGGTCGCCGCGGCCGGGATCTGCATGAGTGACCGGGAGGTCTACGACGGCCACCGTGACCCGCGCTACGTGCGCTACCCGGTGGTGCCGGGACACGAGTGGGCCGGAGTGGTCGAGGCCGTGGGCGCGGGCGTCGATCCGGCCCTTGCCGGACGCCGTACGGTCGCCGAGGGGTTCCGCTCCTGCGGCAGCTGCGATCGGTGCCGCGACGGCGAGACCTCGCTCTGCACGGCGGGTTACGACGAGACGGGGTTCACCCGGCCCGGCGCGTTCGCCGACCATGTCGTGGTGCCCGCACGGCTGTTGCACCCGCTGGCCGACGATGCGGACCTGCGCGCGGCCGCACTGCTGGAGCCGGCCGCCGTGGTCGCCTCGGCGGTACGCGCCGGAGCGCCCGAGCCCGGGGAACGCATCGCGGTGGTGGGCGCCGGGACACTCGGGCTGCTCGCGGTGCAGCTGCTGGCCGCGGTGTCACCCGGGGAGCTGACGGTGATCGACCCGAGGGACGAACGCGCGGGCCGGGCCTCGGCGTTCGGGGCGAGCGAGGCCCTGACGCCGGAGGAGGCCGCCGAGACGCGCGGACGGTACGACCTGGTCGTGGAGACGGCGGGGGCCCCGGCCACCGCCGCCGACTCCTGCCTCCTCGCACGGCGCGGCGGCCGGGTGGTGCTCACGGGGATGTTCTCCCCCGGCGCCACCGGCATCGACCCCGTGCATCTGTCGCTGAGCCAGCTCACCGTACGCAGCGTGTTCGGGGCGTCCTCGGCGTCCTGGTCGTACGCGGTACGGGCGTTCACCGCCGGGCTGCTCGACCCGGCCGCGCTGATCACGCACGAGTTCCCGCTGGAGCGGTTCGCGGAGGCCGTGGCGCTGGTCGGGGGCGGCGGCCAGGGGACGGGGAAGGTGCTGATGCGTCCCTGAGGGCTCTCGCACGGTCCACCGCGGGCGGCCGGCCCCCGCATCCCCTGCCTCCCGAACCTCGTCCGACCCACCGAACACGAAAGGTCGCTCATGACCTCCGTTTCCCCCGCACCGTCCGGACCCCGCTCCGGCGTCCGGCGACCGGGCGAGCCCGCGCTCACCGCGCTCGGCCTCGGCGCCCCTGCCGCGGACCCGGCCGACACCTCCCCGCACTCCTTCCCCGACGGCGGCAGCTGGCGGACCGAGATCCCGTCGGTGGAGGGGCCCGAGGCGCTCTCCGTCGTCCTGAAGGAGAGTGCGCGGCTCGACGTTCCCGTCCACCGGATCAGCCAGGGCAGCGGCGTCTGGATGCTCAGCGACGCCGCGATCACCGAGATGGCCGAGGGCTGCGCCGAACGCGGCATCGAGCTCTGCCTGTTCACCGGTCCGCGCGGCAGCTGGGACACCGGGGCCTCGTTCCGCACGGACTCGGGCGGGGCCGGGCTGCGGGCCCGCGGCCACGACGCCATGGCCGGCTGTGTCGAGGACGCCCTTCGGGCCTCGGAGCTGGGCGTGAAATGCCTGCTCGTGGCCGACGAAGGGGTGCTCTGGACGCTGCACCGACTGCGCGCCCAGGGGGTGTTGCCCGCCGACACGACGTTCAAGGTGTCGGCCCTCATCGGCCCGGTCAACCCGGCGTCCTACGCCGTCTACGAGCAGCTCGGAGCGGACTCCGTCAACATCCCGTCCGACCTGACGCTGGCTCACTTCGCCGAGATCCGGCGGGTTTCGGCCGCCCCGATGGACCTGTACATCGAGGCTCCGGACGACCTCGGCGGCTATGTGCGGATGTACGAGGCGGCGGAGCTGATCCGGCGCGGCGCCCCGCTCTATCTGAAGTTCGGGCTGTCCAAGGCGCCCGGTATCTACCCGTACGGCGCCCATCTGCGCGATGTCGCCCTGGACACGGCCCGCGAGCGGGTCCGGCGCGGCCGGCTCGTCCTCGACCTGCTGGCCCGGCACGGCGCCGACGGGAACATGTCGCCGCTGGGCTCGCGGCTGCCCGGCACACTGCGCCGTTTCCCCGCGGCATGAACGGTCGCCGGGCGGTCCGTACCTCCGGACCCGCCCGGCGCCCCGGGCTCCCTCAGCCCGCGAAGGCCGTACCGGGCATGCCCCGGCCCGCGTCCGGCAGGACCAGCAGCGAACCGGAGAGCGGGTGCGGGGCGGTCAGACCCACGCGGGCCGTGGAGACGTAAAGATCACGCAGGTCCGGGCCGCCGAAGGCGCAGGCCGTCGGCCGTCGTACCGGCAGCCCGACGACGCGGTCCAGCGTGCCGTCGGCCGTGTAGCGACGCAGCGCGGCCCCGTCCCACAGGGCGACCCAGACGGCCCCCTCCGCGTCGACCGTCAGCCCGTCGGGGAAGCCCGCCCCCTCCTCCACGGTGGCGAACGGGCGGCGGCCGGTGACCTGTTCACCGTCCACGTCGAAGACGTCGATCCGGCGGGTCGGTGTGTCGATGTAGTACATCAGCCGGCCGTCCGGGCTCCACCCGGTGCCGTTGCTGCAGGCCACGAGAGGCAGCACGCGTGTGGCCGTGCCGTCGGGCTCGATCCTGGTGAGGCTCCCGCCCACTTCCGACTCGTCGTAGCGCATGGTGCCCGCCCACAGCGCGCCGTCCGGCGCCACGGCCGCGTCGTTGCCGCGCCGCCCCGGCTCGGCGTCGTGGACCAGCCAGCGGAAGGCGCCGTCGGTGCCGTACAGACCGACGCCGTCGCGCAGATTGACGACCAGGCCGCCACCGGCGCGCGGCTTGGCCGCGCCGACGTGCTGTTCGGTCGCCATGACCGTGCGCCGCCCGGTGGCCGGCTCGTAGGTGTGGACGCGGGCGGAGAGGATGTCGACCCAGATCAGCCGCCCGGTGGCCATGTCCCAGGTCGGGCCCTCTCCCAGAGTGGCGTGCTCGTGCACGGCGACTTCGGGACTCAGACGGCTCACTGCTGCCTCCGGTGATGTCCGAGCCGGCCGGAGAGCGCCTCGGCGCCTTCGGCGGCCAGCGTGGCCAGTTCCTGTTCGCGCTCCTCGCTCCAGCGGATCATGGGGACGGAGACGGATAGCGCTGCGACGACCCGGCCGGACCGGTCACGCACGGGCGCGGCCACACAGCTGACGTCGGGGTTGGACTCCCGGTGCTCCACCGCGACACCCCGTTCGCGGACCACGGCGAGCGCGGCACGCAGCCGCGTCTCGTCGGTGATGCTGTTCGGGGTCATGCCGGTGAGCTCGAGACCGTCCAGGCGGGCGTCGAGCTCCCGGTCGGGCAGCGCCGCGAGCAGCATCTTGCCGACGGATGTGCAGTGGGCGGGCAGCTTGCGGCCGGCCGCCGAGACCATCCGGACCGCGTGGGTGGAGTCCACCTTGGCGATGTAGATGACGTCGGTGTCCTCCAGGATCGCCACATGGACGGTCTCCCCGCAGGTCTCGGCCACCTGCTGGGCCACCTGCCGGCCCTCGGCGGCGAGGTCGAGCTGCTCGGCGTAGCGGCTGCCGAGCTGGTAGGTGCGGACGCCGAGGCGGTAGCGGCCGGGCTGGTCGGGGGTGGTGACCAGGTAGGAGCGGGCGGCCAGCGTGGTGAGCAGCTCATGGACGGTGGTGCGGGGAAGCTGGAGCTTGCGGGTCACCTCGGGCGCGGAGAGCGTACCGTCGCCGTCGAGGAACAGTTCGAGTACGTCCAGCGCCCTGGTCACCGCAGGGACAAGTCGCCCCATGGTCGTGCACCACCCTCTCGCGTTCGACATTCCGGCCAGCGACCGGCATCACGAACACAGGCTAAGCGCGGCGCACTTGTCCGGGCAATGACGAGGTGATGTCCGGCACTCGGGACAGTCGCCGTTTCGCACCGGATATCCCGGTATGCCGCCGGACGGCGGGTGGGCCGAGCCACTCGGCGCCCCGTCCGTGCAGGCCGCACGGTGCCGTCCGGGCGCGCCTGCTGGTTCGGAGCGGCCCGGCAGGGTATCCGCTGTCCCATGTCGTCACCGAACAGTCCTTCACTCCTCCCGGCCCCCGCCGGATTCCGGGGCCTGCTGCACCGATGCGATCTCGCCGTCTTCCAGGACCTGGCCGGGCGCCACTGGCCGGCGGCCGGGCCCGTACTGCCGCGGCTCAGCCGCAGCGCCAATCACGGGCTGTTGTGGGCCGGCGCCGCGGCGGGCATGGCCGCGTTCGGCGGGAGTGCACGGGCCCGGCGGGCCGCGCTGCGCGGGATCGCCTCGATGGCGGCGGCCTCGGCCGTGATCAACACGGTCGGCAAGGGCGCGGTCCGCAGGGAGCGGCCGATACTGGACTCGGTGCCGGTGATACGGCAGCTCAAGCGCCAGCCGGTCACCACCTCCTTCCCGTCCGGGCACGCCGCGTCCGCGGCCGCCTTCGCCACCGGGGTGGCCCTCGAATCGAAGGGCTGGGGAGCGGTCGTCGCGCCCGTCGCGCTGTCCGTGGCCGCCTCCCGCATCTACACCGGCGTCCACTATCCGAGCGATGTGCTGGCCGGGGCGGCGCTGGGCATAGGGGCGGCGTTCGCCCTGCGCGGCGTCGTGCCCACCCGGGGGCAGCTGCCCGCGCCGGGCAGACCTCCCGCCCACGCGCCGTCGCTGCCCGACGGCCAGGACCTGGTCGTCGTGGTCAACCAGCAGTCCGGGACGGCGACCGCCACGGCCGCTCTGGTCCGGGACGCGCTGCCCGCCGCCGAGGTCGTGGAGTGTCCTCCCGAGGAGCTCTCCGCCGAGCTGGAGAGGGCTGCGGAACGGGGCCGGGCGCTGGGTGTCTGTGGCGGCGACGGCACGGTCAACCAGGCGGCGGCGGTGGCCTCCGTGCACGGGCTGCCGCTGGCCGTCTTCCCCGGCGGGACGCTGAACCACTTCGCGTACGACCTGGGCATCGAGACCGTGGCCGACGTCCGCGCCGCGCTCGCGGCGGGCGACGCGGTCCGGGTGGACCTGGGCCGCTTCCGTCCGGGACCCGACGGGCCAGGGGGCGCGCACGGATACTTTCTCAACGCCTTCAGCCTGGGCGTCTATCCGGAGCTGGTGCGGACCCGCGAGCACTGGTCCCCCCGGATCGGCGGCTGGCCGGCCGGCGTGCTGGCCGCCTTGAAGGTGCTGCGCGGCGAGCGCCCGCTGGAGGCCGAGCTCCAGGGCCGGCGACGGCCGCTGTGGCTGCTGTTCGTGGGCAACGGCCTCTTCCAGCGGGTCGGCCCGGCGCCCGGCCGGCGGCACAACCTCGCGGACGGGCTGCTGGACGTACGAGTGGTGCACGGCGGACGGACCCCCGGGCTGAGGCTGCTGGCCGCCGCCGTCGCAGGCCCGCTGAGCCGCTCCCCCATACATGCGGCCGTCCGCCGTCGCAGGGTGCGGATCTCCGGGCTGAAGCCCGGGACTCCGTATGCCTACGACGGGGAAGTCGCCCACAGCCACAGCGAGTTGATGATCGACAAACTGCCGGAGGCGCTGACGGTGTACTGCCCGATGAAGGTGTGAGACCCGCCCGGAACGGGCGAACGGGGGGGGGGGGCCCCCCCCGGCGGGCGCCCCCCCCCCGCCGGGTCCGGCGTCAGGGCTCAGCGGATCGGCCGGTGGACGTTGTCCCGGGTGGAGGGGCCGGGGGTGGCGTCGGCGATCCACGGGCCCTCGCCGCTCGGGTCGACGATGCCCTCCTCCAGCCAGGTGTACGTGCCCGTGAGAACGCCGTCGACCACGCGCCGGTCCAGATCGTCGGTGTTGGACCACAGCCTGGTGAAGAGTTCCTCGACCCGGACCCGCGACTGGTGGCAGAAGGCGTCGGCGAGCTGGTAGGCCTCGCGGCCGTGGTCGTCGCCGCTGCGCAGGAGTTCGGCCCGGACACAGGCGGCGCTCATCGCGAAGAGTTCCGCGCCGATGTCCACGATCCGGCCGAGGAAGCCCTGTTTGGTCTCCATCCGGCCCTGCCAGCGCGACATGGCGTAGAAGGTCGAGCGCGCCAGCTTGCGCGAGGAGCGTTCCACGTAGCGCAGGTGTCCGGACAGATCGGCGTGGCCGGCCGGGTGGAACTCGGCGTAGGTGCCGGGGAGCTGCCCGGGCCCGGCGACGAGCTTGGGCAGCCACCGGGCGTAGAAGCCCGCGGCGTTCGCGCCCGCCCTCGCCTTGGCGGAGAGCGGCTTGTCGGGGTCGATGATGTCCCCGGCGACCTTCAGGTGGGCGTCGACGGCCTCCCGGGCGATCAGCAGATGCATGATCTCCGTCGAGCCCTCGAAGATCCGGTTGATGCGCATGTCCCGGAGCATCTGCTCGGCGGGGACGGCCCGTTCGCCGCGTGCGGCGAGGGAGTCCGCCGTCTCGAAGCCCCGGCCGCCGCGGATCTGGACGAGTTCGTCGGCCATCAGACAGCCCATCTCGGAGCCGTACAGCTTGGCGAGCGCGGCCTCGATCCGGATGTCGTTGCGGTTCTCGTCGGCCATCTGGGAGGAGAGGTCGACGACCGCTTCGAGGGCGAAGGTGGTCGCGGCGATGAACGCGATCTTCGAGCCGACGGCCTCGTGCCGGGCGACCGGCCTGCCCCACTGCTCGCGGACCGCCGACCATTCCCGGGCGATCTTCAGACACCATTTCCCGGAGCCGACGCACATGGCGGGCAGCGAGAGCCGGCCGGTGTTGAGCGTGGTGAGCGCGATCTTGAGCCCGGCGCCCTCCGGTCCGATCCGGTTGGCCGCGGGGACGCGGACCTGGTGGAAGCGGGTGACGCCGTTCTCCAGGCCACGCAGGCCCATGAAGGCGTTGCGGTTCTCCACGGTGATGCCCGGTGAGCCGGCCTCGACCACGAAGGCGGTGATGCCGCCCTTGTGGCCCTCGGACCTCGGGACCCGGGCCATGACGACGAGGAGGTCCGCGACGACCCCGTTGGTCGTCCACAGCTTCACCCCGTCCAGCACGTAGTCGTCGCCGTCCGGGACGGCGGACGTGGCGAGGCGTGCCGGGTCGGACCCGACGTCGGGTTCGGTGAGGAGGAACGCCGAGATGTCGCTGCGGGCGAGCCGGGGCAGGAAGGTGTCCTTCTGCTCCTGGCTGCCGAAGGTCTTCAGCGGCTGGGGCACGCCGATGGACTGGTGGGCGGAAAGGAGGGCGCCGATCGCCGGGCTGGCGGAACCGACCAGGGCGAGGGCCCTGTTGTAGTACACCTGGGTCAGGCCGAGACCGCCGTACTTCACGTCGATCTTCATGCCCAGTGCGCCGAGTTCCTTCAGGCCGTTGACCACCTCGTCGGGGATCCGGGCCTCGCGCTCGATCAGGGCGCCGTCGATCCTGGTGTCGCAGAACTCGCGCAGCCGGGCGAGGAACTCCTCGCCGCGCCGGACGTCCTCACCGGACGGCAGCGGATGCGGATGGATCAGGTCCAGGCGGAAGCGGCCCAGGAAGAGTTCCTTGGCGAAACTGGGTTTGTGCCAGTCCCGTTCACGCGCGTCCTCGGCCACTTGGCGCGCTTCGCGCTCGGAGACCTTGGGCGTGTGCTGTTGTGCGGATGGTGCGGACATGAGGAGCTCACCTCGCCGCGTCGTCGTCGGGTGGGTGGTCCCGGCGGATCCACGGACGGCCCGGGTACGGGCCCGCCGCTGCGTATCGAACCGGTTCTACTCGTTCCGTATGTACCCGATTCCTGCCGTTGCCACCATCCTCGGGGCGCCGATCGGGTCGGCTGCCACTCCAGTGACCGGCCCCGCTCGCGGAATGCCGGAAGGGCCGGAACGAGGGCGGCGGGACCTCGGCGGGAAAGCCGCGGCAGGTGGCCCGGACCCCGTTCAGCGCAGTATTTCGCGGCTTCACCCGGATGTACCACACGCACCGTCGTGAGCTGCCGGTTCCCGGTGAAGAGCCTTTGAACGGCGCCGGAATGGGGCCGCCGCACAGGTGCCTGCACCCTGCAGCTGTCGGGCACAGCCCCTTGCATGAGGACACGGCGGTTTCCCGACGGCGCAACGTGCGCCGTAGCTGCTGTTGTTGATGGAGGAAGCCCTGATGCGTTCGCTGAAGATAGCCACCGGCACCGTCCTGGCCAGCACCGCTCTCCTGTTCGCCGCGCCGATGGCCTCGGCTTCAGACACTCAGTGCGACCCGGCCACCGCGGCCGCCCTGCAGGCGGAGTCCGACTACAAGGCGGCTCTCGCCGACTATCAGAAGGAAATCGACGCCGGCGGACACCCGGGCCAGGCCGAGAGCCAGAACGTCGACCAGCTCAAGCAGAAGGCCGACTCCGCGGCCTCCGAGGCCCAGCGGATCTGTGGTGACACGACCGTGAAGCCCGCGCCGACGACGCCGACGACGAAGCCGAGCGGTGCCGTCCACACAGGTACCGGATCCACCAGCACCGACCCTGCCGCGCTGCCTGCCCTGGCTGCCGCGGGCGGCCTCGCCCTCGCTGCGGCCGCCGGGTTCGCGGTGCGACGCCGCAGCGGCCGTCAGCACTGACACCCCGCAGTCCCGTGCGCCGCCCTGCCGAGGGGAACGCCCCCGGCGGGGCGGCGCACGGCGCGTTCGGTCGGTTCGAGTGTGTGCGGTGACGAACAGAGGTGGGATCATGGACAGTTGGGACAGGAACACCGGTGTCGCGCCCGCCCGAAGGGCCGGCCGCCACCCGGAGCGCCCCCCGATCAGGTGGCGGTTTCCCTGGGAGCTGTGCCTGCTGATGGCCGCGGTCGCCATCGTCGTTCTCACCGCCGTCGGCCGGCCGCCCATCGGCCCTCCCCAGCCGGAACAGGCCCACACAGGCTCCTCCGCGAGCCGTGAAGCGGGGGGCGAGCACGACGCCGCTCCCCCGATGTCCGCATCAGCGCCGCTGCGGGTGCAGATCCCCACGATCCGGGTCGACGCCCCGCTCATGGAGCTGGCCCTCGGGGACGACGGCCGCCTGGCGGCTCCGCCGGAGAAGGACAAGAACCTGGCCGGCTGGTGGGGGCGGGGGCCCACGCCCGGTTCGCAGGGAACCGCGATCATCGCCGGCCATGTCGACGTCCCCACCGGCCGCGCCGTCTTCTACGACCTCGGTGCCCTGAAACCCGGCATGACCATCAAGGTGTTGCGCGCCGACGACTCGACGGCACAGTTCGCGATCGACAGCATCGACGTCTACAGCGCGAGCGACTTCCCGAACGACAAGGTCTACGGCGACACCGGACGGCCCGAGCTCCGGCTCATCACCTGCGGCGGCGGCTTCGACGAACAGCGCCGGCAGTACAAGGGCAACGTCGTCGTCACCGCCCACCTCACCCGCGGGGACTCCACCGCCGGGGCGGAATGATTGAACGGCCGGAGCCCCCGCACAGTGTGGGCTCCGGCCGCTCGTCCGCCGCCTACAGGGCGAGGCCGGTGAGGACCAGGACCCGCTCGTAGGTGTAGTCGTCCATGGCGTACCGGACACCCTCCCGGCCGACGCCGGACTGCTTGGTTCCGCCGTACGGCATCTGGTCCGCACGGTACGAGGGGACGTCGCCGATGATCACGCCGCCGACCTCCAGCGCGCGGTGGGCGCGGAAGGCGGTCTGCAGGTCGTGGGTGAACACGCCTGCCTGGAGGCCGTACTTGGAGGAGTTGACGGAGGTGAACGCCTCGGCCTCACCGTCCACCTTCTGTACCGAGAGCACCGGTCCGAAGACCTCTTCGCAGGAGAGGCTGACGCCGGCGGGGAGTTCGGTGAGGACGGTCGGCGCGTAGGTCGCGCCGTCGCGCTTCCCGCCGGTGAGCAGCTTGCCGCCGGCCTGTACGGCCTCGTCGACCCAGGACTCGACGCGCTTGGCGGCGTCCTCGTTGACCAGCGGGCCGACGTCGGTGGCGGCGTCGGACGGGTCGCCGGTGACCTGGGCCTCGACCGCCGCGACGATCTTCGGGAGCAGCCGGTCGTAGACCGCGGCGTCCGCGATGACGCGCTGCACCGAGATACAGGACTGGCCGCCCTGGTAGTTGGAGAAGGTCGCGATACGGGTCGCCGCCCAGTCCAGGTCCTCCTCGGAGGCGTAGTCACCGAGTACGACCGCCGCACCGTTGCCGCCGAGCTCCAGGGTGCAGTGCTTGCGCGGCACCGAGTCCATGATCGAGTAGCCGACCGGGGCCGAGCCGGTGAACGAGATCACGGGCAGCCGCTCGTCCTGGACGAGGGCGGGCATCCGGTCGTTGGGGACCGTCAGCACGGACCAGGAGCCGGCCGGCAGGTCGGTCTCGGCCAGCAGTTCGCCCAGGATCAGCGAGGAGATCGGGGTGGCCGGGGCGGGCTTGAGGATGATCGGGGCACCGACGGCGATGGCCGGGGCGACCTTGTGGGCACTCAGGTTCAGCGGGAAGTTGAACGGGGCGATACCGAGGACGGTGCCGCGCGGGAAGCGCCGGGTCAGACCGAGACGGCCGGTGCCTCCGGGGTCGGTGTCGAGGCGCTGGGCGTCGCCGCCGTTGAAGCGGCGGGCCTCCTCGGAGGCGAAGCGGAACACCGAGACGGCACGGCCGACCTCGCCGCGGGCCCACTTGACGGGCTTGCCGTTCTCGGCGGAGATCAGCTGAGCGATCTCCTCGGTGCGCTCGGTCAGCCGGCGGGCGACGTGGTCGAGCGCGGCGGCCCGGACGTGGGCCGGGGTCGCGGCGAACTCGTCGCGCACGGCGTGGGCGGCGGCGACCGCCTCCTCGACCTGGGCCTCGGTCGGCACGCCGACGGTGCCGACGAGACGGCCGTCCCAGGGGTTGGTGACGTCGAAGCTTTCCTCGCCGGTGGTCGGGCGGCCGGCCAGCCAGAAGGCGTGGGTGGAGGTCATGGAGGTTCCGGCCCTTCGATGTCGTGGGGTGTGCCGTCCCCCACCGTAGGGCCGCACCCTTCGCCCGGCGTTTGTCCGGCGTGGAGCAGAGGCGCTCCGCGGCGCTCCGGTTTGTCGGATGAACCGGCCGGGGCGGGACCGGACCGCTTCGGTCCGGATCTATGGCACGGCGGAGGGTTGGTGACCTTGAGGGCCAGCCGGATCTACGGCACCGCCGGAGGGTTGGTGACCTTGAGGGCCAGCCAGAGTTCCATCCGGGTGTCCGGATCGTCCAGCGAACGGCCCAGGATCTCCTCCACCCGCCGCATCCGGTAGCGCAGGGTGTGCCGGTGCACGCCCAGGTCCGCCGCTGCGGCGTCCCACTGGCCGTGGTGGGCGAGCCAGGCCCGCAGGGAGGCCACCAGGTCGCCGCGGCCCTTGGTGTCGTGCTCGTACAGGGCTCGGAGCATGGCGTCCGCGAAGGCCCGCACCGCGTCGTCCGCGAGCAGCGGGACCACCGAACCGGCCGCCAGCTCCTCGTGCTCGACCAGCGCCCTGCCCCGTCGGCGGGCCACCGACAGGGCCTGCTCGGCCTGTTTGTACGCGACGGAGACAGCGATCGGTCCGGCGGGGGCGGACAGGCCCACGACCACGTCGGTGTCCTCCGCGGGCTCGTGCGCCGGCTGTTCCTCCTGGGCGTCGGCGTAGGCCGCGCAGGCGGCCACGGCGGCGCCGCCGTCGGCGGCCAGGACGACCAGACGTTCGCCCTCGGGCACCATCAGCACGGTCTCGCCGGACCGGGCGGCCGCGGTCTCCATCGCCTCGGCGAGCTGCGCCGTGGTCGAGGATTCGGAGACCTCGGCGATGAGCAGCCGGAAGGGCGCGTCCAGCAGACCGCCGTACAGATCCCCGGCGACGCCGCGTGCGTGGTCGGGCTGCCCGGCGAGCAGCATGCGCAGCACCGCCGCGCCGAGCCGCTGTTCGGCGCCCTGGAGCGAGCGGGAGCGGGCGGTGGTGAGGGTGAGCAGGGCGACCGCCGAGTGCACCGCGTAGCGTTCCGCGGTGCCGAGCGCGGCGCCGGTGCCGACGGCGAGCGCGCCGCGGGCCCGGCGGCCGGTGCCCAGGGACTGGAGCTCGACCCGGTCGTCGGAACCGCCGACGACCACGCTGGCGGGGGCCGGGCGGTCCCGCAGCCGTTCCACGTCCGGGGTGAGCCGGGCGGCGCGGCGGGCTGCCCAGTCGGGAGCGGCGGCCACGACCGCTCCGGAGGTGTCGTACAGCGCGGCCCAGCCGTCGACGTGAGCGGCGAGCCGGGTGAGGAGTTCACCGGGGCCGTCCCCGGCGAGCGCCGCCCTGGTGAGTTCCCGCTGCGCCTCGAAGCCGGCGGTGACGGCCCGGTACTGGTCGGCGGCGATCTCCGAGGAGACCGCCTTGGCGATGGCGATGAACGGGGTGCGGCGTGGCACTTCTAGAAGCGGCAGCCCCGCCTCCTCGGCGGCGTCGACCAGCGCCTTCGGTACGTCGTCGTAGTTGACGCCGACGGCGAAGCCCATCCCGACGACCCCGGAGCCGGCCAGCCGCCGTACGTACCGCTGCATGGCCTGCGGGCTCTCGGCGTCGAGATTGGTCGCGGTGACCAGCAGCAGCTCACCGCCCTCCATGTAGGGGACGGGGTCGGCCAGCTCGCTGGCATGCGCCCAGCGCACGGGCACGCCGAGCCGGTCCGCCCCCGCACGGACCGTGAGCTTGAGCGCCGAGTGCTGGACGAGCGAGGCGAGAGTGGGTGGCATGGGACGGGCGACCTTTGGGAGGGGGCGTCGATTTCGCCGTCCCGTATGAACGGCTGCCATCGATTCTGCCAGGGCGGCAGGGTTCTCGTAACCGCTCTCGGCCCCCGCGTCCCGCTGCTCCCGCGTGACCCTTCAGCCTCCCAGCGTCACCAGGAGCGGGGGTGCGTGCTCGCCCTCGACCGTGGTCAGGGAGAGCACCGCGTGACCGGCCGGCAGTTCGTAGGCCAGACCGGAGGCCGACCAGCGTTCCCGCTCGACCTGGCGCACGGTCACGGCGTCGGTGGTCACGGCCTTGCCGGTGGCCAGCTTCCGCAGGGCGTGCAGGGCTCGGGTGAGCGGCTGGTCGGCGAAGACACCGTGCTGGGCGACCTCCCGGACCTCCACCCACTCCTTGCCCCACACCTCGGCGAAGCGTTTGCCGTCCCAGGTGGAGACGCCGGAGAAGGCCATGTTGCAGCCGACGGACCCGAGCAGGGCGGTGTGCAGGGCCTCGGGCACGTCGTCCAGGGTCCGCAGCGCGAGGACCGCGCCCGCGTTGACGGACCGCAGCCGCCGGATGCCCCGGACGGTTTCGGCGGTGACGGCGTGGGTGGCGTCGTCCAGGACCAGGCAGATGAACAGCGAGCGGTCGGAACGGGCCGCGGTGACCGCGTTGAACTGGGCGAGGACGAGGCGGGCCAGCACGCGGGAGGCCTCGGCGTGCGCCCGCTCCGGCAGATCGATGCGGACCCGCAGCGGGTGCTGTTCCAGGGACCGCAGCGAGAACGGCCGGGCGTCCTCACCGGTGGAGAAGAATCCGGCGAAGGCCGGCCGGTCGAGGACGGCGATCCGGTCGGCGAGGACGGCGGCCGGATCCCCCGCGCCGCCCGCCTGCCGGGCCCGGGCGTCCAGCTCGCGCAGCATCGCGTGGTGGCCGCCCGCCTCCAGGGCCTGGCGCAGGCCGGCCAGTGCGGTGACGGAGCCTTCGAGGAGTTCACGGAGTTCGGGTACGCCGGGGAACGTGCCGTGGACGGTGCGGTAGGGGCCGAGCAGCTGGCCGAGGACGGTGCCCGCGCGGCGGCTGTCCAGGCCGGGGATGTCGCCGGCCAGTCCCTCCGCGAGGGCGATGGCGGCCTCGTCCGGATCGGTCGTACCGCCGTAGAGGTCGAAGTCGTGCACGGAGGCGGGGTCACCGATCCTGACGACGACGTCGTAGGCGTCGTCGGGGCCCAGCTGTGCGCCCGCTCCGCCGACGGCGAGCACCGCCGCCTGTCCGGTGAGCGCCCTGATGGCGAGGGACTCGATGACCGGCCGGACCACCCCGGCGGTCTTTCCCGAACCCGGTGGCCCCACCGCCAGGAGTGATGTTCCCAGTGACGCGGGCTCCAGGGCCATGCCCGAACCGCGGCGCGGATAGGGGTTGCGCGGGTCGTCCGCGCAGTCACCGATGCGGACCTGGCCCGTGAGCGGGTCGTGCGGGGCGGTGCGCAGCGGCAGGTCGCGGTGGCCCGAGGGGTGCAGATAGGCGCCCGCGCCCTTGCGGAGCACGGTCTCGGTGAAGGATTCGAGGCGGTCGGGGCGGGTCCGGGCGACGGCCCAGGCATGGCGCAGCCGTACGCAGTCCACGTCGTTCATCCGGCCGGTGCGTACGGCCGCCGTGAGCGCCTCCGCGGCGTCCACCCGGCCCGCGGCCCGCAGCTCGGGCCAGTCCGCCGGAGCCGGCCCGGCCTGCGCGGGAGCCGTCCTGGTCTGCGCGGGTGCGGCCTGCGGCTGCTCCGGTTCCTGCTTCCGCAAGCGTGCCAGGAAGGGGCCCAGCTCCGTCGACCACTGGCCGGTCCTGGCGAACGGCCACACGATCGCGGTGCCGATCAGCGCGTAGAGCACGATCGAGACGAACAGGGCCGCGTACTGGTTGCCGCCGCCCTGCATCCAGCTGGTGGGCACCGCGGGCAGGAGCACGTCCGCCAGCGGCACCCGCCGGGTCCACACGAGCCAGACGGTGAGCAGGGCGCCGGCCGCCGAGACCACGAACCTGGCCCGGTCCAGGCGTTCGCCCGCGTAGTAGCGGAAGAGCCGCGCCCAGCCGCCGATCCGGGCGGCCCAGAAGCCCAGGGCGAGGACCAGGACCTGGTAGTAGAGCGTGGTGGAGTTGACCACCAGCGGCGGTGCGTCGTCCCGGAGGCCGCCGAACGCCCACCATTCGGGTCCGGTGATGATCTCGATCGGCTTGAACACGTAGGGGACGGCCCGCTCGGTGAGCAGCAGCCAGAGCAGGAGCCAGAGGATCAGTGTGGCGGCCGGTCCCACCAGGGAGGGGCGCGGTGCGCGTTCGGCGGGCCGCGGCACATAGGCGTAGCGCCACACGCCCGGATCGCTGTCGGGGCGCGGCGCGTTCAGCCAGTCGGCCGTCGGCGGCGCGGTCCCCGTCGTGCGGTGCCGGCCGGGCGGTGTCAGGGCGTAGGGCTCCACCGCGGGCGGCGGGACGGTCGGGGGGAACGCCGGCGGGGCGACGGGCGGCGGACCGGGCGGGATCGCCGGGGGCGGACCCGCCGGGCGCGGCACGGAGCTCCCGGGCCGGCCGTCGGGCGGCTGCGCGCCCCGCGCGCCCCGGGCGTGCGTGCCTTCGTTGTCCATGAACCGTTGCCCCCTGACCAGCCAGGTCCGACCGCTGCACCGGCCAATCTAGTGCGCGGACACGGGGAGTTCAGCAACGCGCCCGGATGGTGACGGGCCCGGGGCCGCGACGGACCGGTGCCGTCCTGCGTCCGTCTTCTGTCCTTCGCGGACAAGGACACGCCCTCCATCACTCCCGATCGGAGCATGCCCGCGCCCCGTCCCCGCCCCTAGCCTGCAGAAAGAGAAGCGTCCGAAAGACAACGTCCGAAGCACCCCCAGGAGCCCCTCATGACCGCAATTCCGCAGGAGCGCCGCGTCGTCACTGCCATTCCCGGCCCGAAGTCGGTGGAGCTGCAGGCCCGCCGCCTCGCGACGGTCGCCGCAGGGGTGGGCTCCACCCTGCCGGTGTTCACCGCCCGTGCCGGTGGCGGAATCATCGAGGACGTGGACGGCAACCGGCTGATCGACTTCGGCTCCGGTATCGCGGTGACGTCGGTCGGCGCGTCCGCCGAGGCCGTGGTGCGCCGCGCGTCCGCGCAGCTCGCCGACTTCACCCACACCTGTTTCATGGTCACTCCGTACGAGGGGTACGTCGAGGTCTGTGAGCAGCTCGCCGAGCTGACGCCCGGCGACCACGCGAAGAAGTCGGCGCTGTTCAACTCGGGCGCCGAGGCCGTCGAGAACGCCGTGAAGATCGCCCGCGCGTACACCAAGCGCACGGCCGTGGTCGTGTTCGACCACGGCTACCACGGCCGGACCAACCTCACGATGGCGCTGACGTCGAAGAACATGCCGTACAAGCAGGGCTTCGGCCCGTTCGCCCCCGAGGTCTACCGGGTCCCGGTGGCGTACGGCTACCGCTGGCCGACCGGTGCGGAGAACGCCGGCGCCGAGGCGTCCGCGCAGGCCATCGACGAGATCACCAAGCAGATCGGCGCGGACAACGTCGCGGCGATCATCATCGAGCCGGTGCTCGGCGAGGGCGGGTTCATCGAGCCGGCCAAGGGCTTCCTGCCGGCCATCGCGCAGTTCGCCGAGGACAACGGCATCGTCTTCGTCGCAGACGAGATCCAGTCCGGCTTCTGCCGCACCGGCCAGTGGTTCGCCTGCGAGGACGAGGGCATCGTCCCGGACCTGATCACCACCGCCAAGGGCATCGCGGGCGGCCTCCCGCTCTCGGCGGTCACCGGCCGCGCCGAGATCATGGACGCCGCGCACTCCGGCGGCCTCGGCGGCACCTACGGCGGCAATCCGGTCGCCTGCGCCGGCGCCCTCGGTGCGATCGAGACGATGCGCGAGCTGGATCTGAACGGGAAGGCGAAGCGCATCGAGGAGGTCATGAAGGGCCGGCTCGCCGAGATGCAGGCGAAGCTGCCGAACGGCGACCTCATCGGTGACATCCGGGGCCGCGGCGCGATGATCGCGATCGAGCTGGTGAAGTCCGGTACGAAGGATCCGAACCCGGAGGCCACCGCGCAGCTCGCGAAGGCCTGTCACGCCGAGGGCGTCCTCGTCCTCACGTGTGGCACGTACGGAAACGTCCTGCGCTTCCTGCCGCCGCTGGTGATCGGCGAGGACCTGCTGAGCGAGGGCCTCGACGTCATCGAGCGGGCTTTCGCCGGGATCTGATCCGGCGCGGCCCCGTAAGGCGGCGCGCGGCGTTTCCTCCGGGGATGCCCGGACCCCGCGTGTGGGCCTGTGAAGAAGGTGTGCGGGGGCGATGGCGGGATACCGTTCCCGCTGTCGGTCTCCCCATTGCCTGACGTACGGTTTCCGCAGATGAGAGAAACACCCCGCCCGCTGGGGACTGCGGGCGACTCCGGGTCGGAGCTCCCCCAGCACCGTCCTGGCTGTGCCTTCGCGCACACCACTGGAGCCTCGGGCTCCGGAACTCCTCACGGATCGGATGGCCGCCCGCCCCACACCCCCCGGGGCGCGCGGCACACCGGTCCGACCGTCCGTCCCGGAACAATCCCCCCTGTTCCGGGACGGACGGCTCTTCTTTTTTCCGTGGTGTCGGGCCTGCTGGCCCTGTTCGCGCTCACCACCTGGCAGATCGCGGCCGACGGCCCGCTGCGCGGCCTCGACGAGCGCACCGGGCGGGCGCTGGTCGGCCGCGGCCCCGCGGGACTCACCGAGTTCCTCGCCGATCTCGGCAATATGCAGGTCGCGCTCCCGGTGCTGGGCTGCGCGATCGCCTGGTCCCTGGTGCGCGGCGCGCGGCGGACACCGCTCGTCGCCGCGCTCACGATGGCCGCTGTGCCGCTGCTCGTCGTACCGCTCAAGGACTGGATCGCCCGCCCCGGGCCGCTGACCGACGCCACCGGCTACTACCCGTCGGGTCATGCGGCGACCGCCGCGGTGGCGTACGGGGCCGCGGCGCTGCTGCTCGCCCCGCGGGTGGAGCGACCGGTGAAGCGACCGTGGATGATGCCCGTCGCCTGGATGATGCCCGTCGCCGCCGTCCTGGTGACGGTGGCGACGGGCATCGGTCTGGTGCTGCGCGGCTATCACTGGCCGCTGGACGTGCTGGGCAGCTGGTTCCTGTGCGGGCTGCTGCTCCTCCCTCTGTGGCTCAGCCGCCGAAGTACGCGTCGAAGTTCTTCGAGAACTCCCAGTTGTTGAAGCCGTCCCAGTTGACCGACCAGGTCATCAGACCGCGCAGCCCGGACCAGGTGCCGTGGGTGGCGTACGAGCCGCAGTCGGTCTTCTTCGTCAGGCAGTTCAGCGCCTTGGTGACCTCGGCGGGCGAGGTGTACCCGTTGCCCGCCTGGGTGGAGGCCGGCAGGCCGAACGCGACCTGGTCGGGGCGCAGCCCGGGGAAGACCTTGGTCTGGTCGCCCGCCACCGGGAAGCCGGCCAGCAGCATGTCGGTCATCGCGATGTGGAAGTCGGCGCCGCCCATCGAGTGGTACTGGTCGTCCAGGCCCATGATGGAGCCCGAGTTGTAGTCCTGGACGTGCAGCAGGGTGAGGTCGTCGCGCAGGGCGTGGATCACCGGGAGATAGGCGCCGGCGCGCGGGTCCTGGCCGCCCCACGGGCCCGAGCCGTAGTACTGGTAGCCGAGCTGCACGAAGAAGGTCTCGGGGGCCATCGTGAGGACGAACGTGTCGCCGTACTTGGCCTTGAGCGACTTCACCGCGGAGATCAGGTTGACGATGACCGGAGTGGTGGGGCTGCGGAAGTCCGTGTCGCCGGTGTCCAGCGAGAGCGAGTGGCCCTCGAAGTCGATGTCGAGGCCGTCCAGGCCGTACTCGTCGATGATCTTGCTGACCGAGGAGACGAAGGTGTCGCGGGCGGCGGTGGTGGCGAGCTGCACCTGTCCGTTCTGGCCGCCGATGGAGATCAGGACCTTCTTGCCCGCGGCCTGTTTGGCCTTGATGGCCGCCTTGAAGTCGGCCTCGGACTCGACGCCCGGGCACTCGGTCGCCGGGCAGAGCGAGAAGCGGATGTCGCCCGAGGTGACGGAGGTCGGCTCCCCGAAGGCCAGGTCGATGACGTCCCAGGAGTCGGGCACGTCCGCCATTCGCGTGTAGCCGGAGCCGTTGGCGAAGCTGGAGTGCAGATAGCCGACGAGTGCGTGGGCCGGCAGGTCCGAGGTTCCGGCCTCCCTGCTGCTCCCGGTCCCGGCAGTGGCTTTGGTGGGGGCTTTGGTGGGGGCTGCCGCGGCGCTCGGCACCGAAGCGGCCAGGCCGCCGACGGCCAGCAGGGCCGCCGTGAAGGCGGCCAGAAGTCCGGTAATGCGGGCGTGGGGTCCCGTATGTTCCACAACGGCCTCCGTGCAAGGGGGAATTGAGTGTGGCGCGCACAACATGGTCCAGACCAATCCGGTTGTCAAGGCCTCTGACGTCCGAGCCCCTAATCCCGCTCCCCCGACGCCGCTCCTCCCGCGGCCTCGTGCATCGCCAGTTCCAGCAGGGTCGCGTCGGTGAGCGTGCCCGATCCGTCCGGCGGGATCAGCCACCGCACCCCGCCGGCGGCCCGTCCCGGGTAGGGCACCACGATCCAGGTGCCCCGGCCGGCGCCCCGGACGCCCGTCCCGATCCAGCGGTTGACGGTGCCCGGCGGCACGAAGAAGCCCATGCGGGCCTCGCCGAAGTCCGAGAGGACCGGCCCCGGCCGGTCGATGAGCCGGGTGAGCACGTCGAGCGTCGGATAGCCCAGCTCCCCCGGGAGGATCAGCACGTCCCAGCGTTTGCCCGCAGGAAGGAGCGCGATCCCCTGCGGATTGCGCTCCCACTCCCACCGGCAGGCGTCCGGGTCCGGTGCCACCGACGCGAGCCACTCGACTGCTGCCTTGACTCCCGAGCCAGTCATGACCCGCCTCCATTCCGTATCGCACCGGCAGGGAGTTGCCGGTGCGTTCACGGGAGAGAGCGGGGTCGGGCCGATCCATTACGCGGGTTCGGCTACCAATCGGTAGTGAACTGGGTCACGCGGCGGCGGAGCTGCCGCTCAGCTGTCGAAGCCGAGCCCCATGCGGTCCATCGTGCACAGCCACAGATTGCGGTGGCCGCCGTGGGTGTCGGCCCTGGCCAGGGAGCGCTTCGTCAGCTCGATCCCGGCCCAGGCGAGGGGCTCCGGCGGGAACGGCATCGGCTTGCTGCGCACCATCTCCAGCGCCGTCCGGTCCGTCCGCTCACCGGCGAGGAGGTCCAGCATCACGTCGGCGCCGAACCGGGTGGCCCCGACGCCGAGTCCGGTGTATCCGGCCGCATAGGCGACCCGGCCCCGATGGGCGGTGCCGAAGAATGCGGAGAAGCGTGAGCAGGTGTCGATCGCGCCGCCCCAGGCATGGCTGAACCGCACTCCCGCCAATTGCGGGAAGCATGCGAAGAACTGCCCGGCGAGCTTCAGGAACGTTTCCGGACGCTGGTCGAGATCGGCGCTGAGCCGGCCCCCGTACGGATAGATCGCGTCGTATCCGCCCCACAGGATCCGGTTGTCCGCGGAGAGCCGGAAATAGTGGAACTGATTGGCGCTGTCGCCGAGACCCTGCCGGTTGCTCCAGCCGATGGCAGCGAGCTGATCGGCGGTCAGCGGCTCGGTCATCAGCGCGTAGTCGTAGACCGGGACGGTGTACGGGCGTACCCGTTTCACGAGCGAGGGGAAGATGTTGGTGCCGAGGGCGACCCGGCGGGCGAGGACCTTCCCGTACGGGGTACGGACCGCCATTCCGGTTCCGGTTCTGACCAGCTCCAGCCCGCGGGTGTGCTCGTAGATCCGCACACCCAGGTCGAGACAGGCCTGCTTCAGGCCCCAGGCGAGTTTCGCGGGGTGCAGCATGGCGACCCCGCGCCGGTCCCAGAGGCCGCCCAGGAATGTCGGTGAGTCGACTTCTGCGCGAAGGGCGTCCCGGTCGAGGAACTCCACCCCGCCGAAACCGTGCCGCTCGGCTTCCTGATGCCATTCCCGCAGCTCATCGAGCTGGTGGGGCTGGGTGGCGACATCGATCTCACCGGTGCGCTCGAACTCGCAGTCGATGGCGTAGCGGGCGACCGCCTCCTCGATGGCGTCGAGGTTGCGCGCGCCGAGATCCTCCAGCTTCCTGATCTCGTCGGGCCAGCGCTCCAGTCCGTTGGGCAGCCCGTGGGTGAGGGAGGCGGCGCAGAATCCGCCGTTGCGGCCCGAGGCGGCCCAGCCCGTCTCGTGCCCCTCGATCAGTACGACATCGCGTTCCGGTTCGCGTTCCTTGGCGAGCAGCGCTGTCCACAGTCCGCTGTAGCCGGCGCCGATGACGAGCAGATCGCAGTGCTCGTCGCCGGTGAGCGCGGGGAGCGCGTCGGGCCTGCCGGGGTCGTCCAGCCAGAACGAGACCGGCTTCGCGTCGGCGAGGGATCGGGCAGAGGTGCGCATGGCGGCTGGGGCCATGGTTTCCAACTCCTTAGGGACTTTCAGGGTCGTGCGCTGTTCTTCCGCCGGTTCGCGATCAGCTGGCCGGTGAGAACCACCAGTACCGCAATGATGAACATCGCCGTACCGATGACGTTGATCTGCACGGGCGTGCCGCGCTGTGCCGATCCCCAGACGAACATGGGGAAGGTCACGGTCGAGCCCGCGTTGAAATTGGTGATGATGAAATCGTCGAAGGAGAGCGCGAACGCGAGCAGCGCTCCCGCGGCGATCCCGGGGGCCGCGATCGGCAGGGTCACCCGCAGGAAGGTCTGCACGGGCCCGGCGTACAGATCGCGCGCCGCCTCTTCCAGCCGGGGGTCCATCGACATGACCCGGGCCTTGACGGCCGTCACGACGAAGCTGAGGCAGAACATGATGTGCGCGATGAGGATCGTCCAGAAGCCCAGCTGCGCGCCCATGTTGAGGAACAGCGTGAGCAGTGAGGCGGCCATGACGACCTCGGGCATCGCCATCGGCAGGAAGATCAGCGAGTTGATCGCGCCGCGCGCCCGGAAGCGGTAGCGGACCAGGGCGAACGCGATCATCGTGCCGAGCACGGTCGCGCCGACCGTGGCCCAGACGGCGATCTGGAGGGAGAGCGAGAGCGAGCCGCACATGTCGGCCACTCCGCAGGGGTCCTTCCAGGCATCCACCGAGAAGCGCTGCCAGGAGTAGTTGAACCGCCCGTTGGGCTTGTTGAAGGAGAACACCATCACGACGATGTTCGGCAGGATCATGTAGGCGAGGGTCAGCAGACCCGCGATGACGACCAGATGGCGTCGCAGCCGGCGCAGTACGGGCATCAGACCAGGTCCTCCGTCCCGGAGCGGCGGATGTAGAGGGTGACCGCGATCAGAACGACCGCCATCAGGATGAAGGAGAGCGCGGCCGCCGTCGGATAGTCGAGGACGCGCAGGAACTGGGTCTGGATGACGCTGCCGACCATCTTGGTGTCGGTGGAGCCCAGCAGTTCCGCGTTGACGTAGTCACCGCTGGCCGGGATGAACGTCAGCAGGGTGCCGGAGACGACGCCGGGCATGGAGAGCGGGAACGTCACCGTGCGGAAGGTGGTGGCGGGAGTGGCGTACAGGTCCCCGGCCGCCTCGTGCAGCCGGCCGTCGATCCGTTCCAGCGAGGTGTAGAGGGGCAGGATCATGAACGGCAGGAAGTTGTACGTGAGACCGCAGACCACCGCCATCGGCGTGGCCAGCACCCGATTGGACTCGGTCCAGCCGAGCCAGCTGGTGACGTCCAGGACGTGCAGGGTGTTCAGTACGTCGACGACGGCGCCGCCGTCCGCGAGGATCGTCTTCCAGGCGAGGGTGCGGATCAGGAAGCTGGTGAAGAACGGGGCGATGACCAGCACCAGCACCAGGTTGCGCCAGCGGCCCGCCTTGAACGCGATGAGGTAGGCGAGCGGGTAGCCGAGCAGCAGGCACAGGATCGTCGCGGTGCCCGCGTACAGCAGGGACCGGATGAACTGCGGGTAGTAGTCGGCCAGCGCGTCCCAGTACGTGCGGAAGTGCCAGGTGACCTCGAACCCCTTCTCCAGGGACCCGGTCTGCACGGAGGTCGACGCCTGGTAGATCAGCGGCAGCGCGAAGAAGACGACGAGCCAGAGGATGCCGGGCAGCAGCAGCCAGTAGGGAACCAGGCGCCTGCGGGTGGAGGGCTTGCGCACCTTCGGCTCCTCGGCGGGAGCGGGCGGCGCCTCCTGGGTGACGGTCACGCCGCGTCCTCCACCGTCTCCACACCGGCGTCGATGTCCTGGGTGGCGTCCAGGCCGAACGTGTGGGCCGGGTTCCAGTGCAGGACGACCTCGGCCCCGGTAACGAGTCGCGCGCGCCTCTCGACGTTCTGCTCGTACACCTGGAGCGACTTGCCTGCCGGGCTCTCCACCACGTACTGCGTGGAGACACCGATGAAGCTGGAGTCGACGATCCGTCCGGTGACCCGGTTGCGGCCCTCCGCTATCGCGTCCGCGTCGTCACGGTGCGCGAGGGAGATCTTCTCGGGGCGGATGCCGAGGAGCAGCCTGCCGCCGTTCGCGGTCGGCGCCGGACAGCGGTCGGTGGGCAGCCGCAGCTTCCCGCCGCCGGCCGATACGACGATGTCCGTGCCGGTGGAGACGACTTCGCCCTCGATGAGGTTCGACGTGCCGAGGAAGTTGGCGACGAACGTCGTCCGCGGGTTCTCGTAGAGGTCGGCGGGGTCGCCGAGCTGCTCGACCCGGCCCGCGTTCATCACCGCGACGGTGTCGGCCATGGTCATGGCCTCCTCCTGGTCGTGGGTGACATGGACGAACGTGATGCCGACCTCGGTCTGGATGCGCTTGAGTTCGAGCTGCATCTGGCGGCGCAGCTTGAGGTCGAGGGCGCCGAGCGGCTCGTCGAGGAGCAGCACCTGAGGGTGGTTGATCAGCGCGCGGGCAACGGCGACGCGCTGTTGCTGGCCGCCGGAGAGCTGGTGCGGTTTGCGCCGGGCGAAGTCGCCGAGCTGGACGAGTTCCAGCATGTCGTCGACCTGCTTCCTGA
Organism: Streptomyces sp. NPDC058221; assembly: GCF_042882365.1. Taxonomy (NCBI): domain Bacteria; kingdom Bacillati; phylum Actinomycetota; class Actinomycetes; order Kitasatosporales; family Streptomycetaceae; genus Streptomyces; species Streptomyces sp. NPDC058221. The sequence goes on from NZ_JBHVWF010000086.1 coordinate 32,401, forward strand.
CCGACTTGATGCCGCGCCTGCGCAGTCCGAAGGCGACGTTCTCCGTGACGTCGAGGTGCGGGAAGAGCGCGTAGCTCTGGAAGACGGTGTTCACGGGCCGCTTGTACGGGGGAAGGCCGGTGATGTCCCGGCCGCCGAGCGTGACCGTGCCGGTGGTGGCCTCCTCCAGGCCCGCGATCATCCGCAGGGTGGTGGTCTTGCCGCAGCCGGACGCGCCGAGCAGCGCGAAGAAGGAGCCTTGCGGGACGGTCAGATCGAGCGGTTGGACGGCGGCGAAGGAGCCGTACGTCTTGCTGATCCCGGTGAGGCGGACGTCGCCGCCTGTCTGCTGCTGTGTCATGGATCGCAGTCCCAGTGGTGTCAGAGTCAGATCAGGGGAGGGAGGGTGCGGCGGTCAGGCGCCGATGAGCTTGGCGAACTTCTCCTCGTACGCCGTCTCTTCCTCGGCGGTGAGGGAGCGGAAGGCGTGCGAGGCGGCGGCCATCTTCTTGTCCGGGAGGATCAGCGGGTTGTCGGCCATCGACCGGTCGATTCCGGCGAGTTCCCCGCGGACGCCGTCGACCGGGCAGACGAAGTTGATGTACGCGGCGAGTTCGGCGGCGACCGGGGGCCGGTAGTAGTGGTCCATCAGCTTCTCGGCGTTGGTCTTGTGCCGTGCCTTCACCGGGACCAGCAGGTTGTCGCTGGATATGACGTAGCCCGCGGCCGGGATGGCGTACTTGATGTCCGGGTTGCCGGCCTGGAGCTGGATGATGTCGCCGGCCCAGGCGACGCAGGCGGCGATGTCGCCCTTGTCGAGATCCGCGGTGTAGTCGTTGCCGGTGAAGCGGCGGATCTGGTTCCGGTCGACGCCCTTCTGGAGCCGGCCGATCGCGGCGTCGTAGTCGGCGTCGGTGAAGGTGGCGGGGTCCTTGCCCATGTCGAGCAGGGTCATGCCGATGGAGTCGCGCATCTCCGAGAGGAAGCTGACCCTGCCCTTGAGCTTCGGGTCGTCGAGCAGCTGGCTCACGGAGTCGATCCTGCGGCCGCCGGTCGCCTTGGAGTTGTAGGCGATGACGGCGGGAATGCCGGCCCAGGGGTAGGAGTAGGCGCGGCCGGGGTCCCAGTCCGGGGAGCGGAACTGGGCCGAGAGGTTGGCGTAGGCATGCGGCAGGTTCGAGGCGTCGAGCTTCTGTGCCCAGCCGAGGCGGACGATGCGGGCGGCCAGCCAGTCGGTGACGCAGATGAGGTCCCTTCCGGTGTCCTGGCCGGCCGCGAGCTGCGGCTTGATCTTGCCGAAGAACTCGACGTTGTCGTTGATGTCCTCGGTGTACTTGACCTTGATCCCGGTGCGTTCGGTGAACTGCTCCAGGGTGTGCCGGTGCTTGCCGTCGTCGGTGACGTCCATGTACTCGGTCCAGTTGGAGAAGTTGACCTGCTTCTCCTGGGCCGAGTGGTCGTCGGAGGCCGCGGCGGCGTCCTCCTCCCGCTTCGCGGGAGGGATTCCGCACGCGCTCAGCGCGCCCAGTCCGCCGATTGCGAGCGCCCCGGTGCCGGAGGCGCGCAGCAGCGATCGGCGGGTGAGGGCTCCCCTGCCACTGGTCAGAGTGCGACGCATCGCGGCCAGCTGGGCCGCGGAGAGACGCCCGTGCTCGTACTGCTCCATGCGCGTTGCCCTTTCGGGTGGGTGTGCGGCCGGACCGGCCATCCCATGGGGCGGTCCTATCGGTCCCCGAAGATCGTGCGGTGCCAGTCCTTCCGTGCGACCGCGGTGTTGTCGTACATCACGTGCTTGACCTGCGTGTACTCCTCGAAGGAGTACGACGACATGTCCTTGCCGAAGCCGCTGGCCTTGTATCCGCCGTGCGGCATCTCACTGAGGATCGGGATGTGGTCGTTGATCCATACGCAGCCCGCCTTGATCTCGCGGGTGGCGCGGCCCGCCCGGTACAGGTCGCGGCTCCAGGCGGAGGCGGCGAGACCGTAGGGGGTGTCATTGGCGAGCGCGATGCCCTCGTCGTCGGTGTCGAAGGGCAGCACGACCAGGACAGGACCGAAGATCTCGGACTGGACGATCTCACTGTCCTGGGCCGCGTCGGCGATCAGCGTCGGCCGGTAGTAGGCGCCGTCGGCCAGTTCGCCGCCGGGGGCCTCACCGCCGGTGACGACGGTGGCGTACGCGCGGGCCCGTTCGACGAATCCCGCGACCCGGTCGCGCTGGGCGTGGCTGATCAGCGGGCCGAGGTCGGTGTCCGGGGCGAACGGGTCGCCGAGCCGGACGGTCTCCATCAGCTCGGCGACGCCCTGTACGAAGGCGTCGTACAGCGGGCGCTGGACGTAGGCCCGGGTGGCCGCGGTGCAGTCCTGGCCGGTGTTGATGAGGGATCCGGCGACCGCTCCGTTGACCGCGGCCTCCAGGTCGGCGTCGTCGAAGACCACGAAGGGTGCCTTGCCGCCGAGTTCGAGGTGGAGCCGCTTGACGGTGGAGGTGGCGATCTCGGCAACGCGCTTGCCGACTGCGGTGGAGCCGGTGAACGAGGTCATCACGACGTCGGGGTGGCCGACGAGGTGTTCGCCGGCGTCCTTGCCGGCGCCGGTGACGATGTTGATGACACCGTCCGGGATGCCTGCCTCGGTGGCCGCCTGCGCGAACATCAGCGAGGTCAGCGGGGTGATCTCGGCGGGCTTCAGCACGATGGTGTTGCCCGCGGCGACGGCCGGGAGAACCTTCCAGGCGGCCATCTGGAGCGGGTAGTTCCAGGGGGCGATGGAGCCGATGACACCGATCGCCTCACGCCGTACGTACGAGGTGTGGTCGCCGTCGTACTCGGCGGCGGACCTGCCCTCCAGATGACGGGCGGCGCCCGCGAAGAAGGAGGCGTTGTCGACCGTGCCCGGCACGTCGAACTCGGTGGAGAGCTTGACCGGCTTGCCGCACTGGAGGGACTCGGCGTACGCGAAGTCGCCGGCCTGCGCGGCGAGGACGGCGGCGAACCGGTGCATCGCCTCGGACCGCTCGGCCGGGGTGGCCCCCGACCAGCCGGGGAAGGCGGCGCGCGCGGCGGCGACGGCCGCGTCGACATCGGCGGTGCCGGCCAGCTCGTAGGTGTAGACGGTCCTGCCGGTGGCCGGGTTCACCACGTCGTGCCTGCGTCCCGATGTGCCGGGCCGCAGTCTTCCGCCGATGTACTGCGCGCCGTCCGCGAAGCGGTCCTGTACCTGGAAGCTGTTGCCCATCACGCTCTCCTCCGCCGCTGTCCCCGCAGGGCGGGGCGGCGTAGCTTCTGCTCGATTTGAGTGCCGATCCTGACAGAGGGGACCCGGCCCAACAAGTGATTCCGTTGTTGCCTTTTGGTTACGCAACGGAATCTGTCGACCATGTGTCGTGTCGGTGCGGAAATCCCCGTACGTAGTGTCAGTGGCGGATGCCAGACTCCCGTGTCATGGAACACATGGACGACCTCCTGGCTCGGGCTCGCCGGGGGAAGAAGGTGAAGTACCTGAGGTTCTGGGGGCACCGGCCGCGCGCCGACGGGGCGATCGGGGCGAGCTGCCTCAGCCAGTGGTGGCCGTCACCGTTCACGGTCGACGGGGTGACGTACGCGTCGGCCGAGCACTGGATGATGGCCGGCAAGGCGCGACTGTTCGGTGACGCGGAGGCGGAGACCCGTGCGGTGGCGGCGAAGAGCCCGGCCGCGGCGAAGAGGACGGGGCGGCTGGTCCGCGGATTCGACGAGGCCGTCTGGGAGCGCGAGCGGTACGGGCTCGTGGTGAGGGGCAGTGTCCACAAGTTCGGGCAGGACGCGGCACTGCGGGAGTTCCTGCTGCGCACGGGCGAGCGGGTGCTGGTCGAGGCGAGTCCGATGGACAGGATCTGGGGCATCGGACTGGCGGCGGACGATCCGCGTGCGGAGGATCCGGCGACCTGGCGGGGGCTGAATCTGCTCGGGTTCGCGCTGATGGACGCGCGGGCCGAGCTGCGCGCCCGGGCGGCGGCCATATGAACGGCCCGTGGTGCGGCGGGATCGCGTCCCACCGC
>NZ_JBHVWF010000087.1:0-36004 GCF_042882365.1 Streptomyces sp. NPDC058221
TCCGGTGGTTGCCGACCAAAACCCCCCCCCACCTGGTTTTGTGGAGGGGGGGTCCGGGGGCGGAGCCCCCGCGGTGTGGGACGCGCCGCCGGGCACGGCAAAGGGCCGGGCCCCGGGGAAAACCCCGGGGCCCGGCCCTCAGCCTGCCGACGGCTACGCGCTCAGCGAGCGCGTCCCGCTCAGTTGTCGTCCTCGTCGATCAGGAACCCACGCATCGGCGAAGGCGCCTGCTGCATCGGCTGCGGCGCCTGCGGCCGCACCGGCGCCATCGGCTGAGTCATCGCCGGCGACATCTGCTGCTGGCCACCGTACGAGGGACCACCGCCCATGGACGGGTTGCCGCCCATCTGCTGGTTGCCGTGACCGCCGTGGTTGCCGCCCATGGTGTGACCCATGGCGCCCGCACCGGCCGGAGCCAGCGAGGGCGACGGCGGCAGCGAAGCGGTCGCCGGGGTCCGCGGCGGGGCGAGCGAGTCGTCCGCCTGGGTCTCCAGCTGACGGAGCTGGCTCTCCAGGTAGGACTTCAGACGGGTGCGGTACTCGCGCTCGAAGCCACGCAGGTCCTCGACCTTGCGCTCCAGCGTCGCGCGGGCCGACTCCAGCGAGCCCATCGCCACGCGGTGCTTCTCCTGCGCGTCCCGCTCCAGCGCGTCCGCCTTGGCACGTGCGTCGCGCTCCAGGCCCTCGGCGCGGCTGCGCGCCTCGCCGACGATCTTGTTGGCCTCGGAACGGGCCTCCGCGATCGCCTGGTCGGCGGTCTGCTGCGCCAGGGAGAGGACACGGGCGGCGCTGTCGCCGCCGGGGCCCTGCTGCTGCATCTGCGGCTGCTGCTGCTGCATCTGCTGCATCTGCTGCTGCTGGGGGTTGTGACCACCCATGGGGCCGCCCATCGGGCCACCCATGGGACCGCCCTGCTGCATCGGGCCGGGGCCGCCGGGGCCGTGCTGGCCCTGCGGACCGGGGCCGTGCGGACCCTGGGGCCCGTGGCCGCTGGGACCGGCCGGCAGCTGAGGAGCCCCACCGGGCAGCTGGGGCGGACCCATCTGCGGGGGCTGCTGCTGCTGGACCGGCGGACCAGATATGGCGGCGGGCACCGGTGCACCGGGCCGGTCCTGCGGCTCCGGCTTGCGCATACCTTGCTGCTGCTGGTTCTGCGCGGCGGCACGCGTGGCGGCGGCCAGCTTGGCGCGCAGGTCCTCGTTCTCACGGAGCAGCCGGGTCAGCTCCGATTCGACCTCGTCGAGGAAGGCATCAACCTCGTCCTCGTCATAGCCTTCTCGGAGGCGGACCGTCGTGAACTGCTTGTTCCGCACGTCCTCGGGGGTCAGCGGCATCTCTTCTTCACCTCTACGTAGTCGTCGGCAGTCGGCAAGACCGTATCGCTCACACCTTGATCACGACGCTGATCAGGATGGAAACGATGATCATCAGAACGAAGAAGGACAGGTCGAGTGCCACGCCCCCGAGACGCAGCGGCGGAATGAACCGCCGCAGGAGCTTGAGCGGTGGATCGGTGACCGTGTAAGTGGCCTCTAGTACGACCACCATCGGCTTGCCCGGCTGCCATGAACGTGCGAACTGGAAGACGTAGTCCATGACAAGCCGGAAGATCAGCACGATGAGGAAACACATCAACGCGATGTAGACAACACTTTGTGCGACGCCCATCCTCGCGCTTCCCTCTCCCCTGGCTCTCGTAGCTCCGGCCTCTCGGCCGGGTTGTTCCCGGTGTCGTGTTCTCAGCTCTGGTTGAAGAATCCGCCCTCTGCGATGCGGGCCTTGTCCTCCGCCGTGACATCGACGTTAGCAGGCGACAACAGGAACACCTTCTGCGTCACTCGTTCAATGCTGCCATGGAGACCGAAGACGAGTCCCGCGGCAAAGTCGACAAGTCGCTTCGCGTCCGTGTCGTCCATCTCCGTGAGATTCATGATCACCGGAGTGCCCTCACGGAAGTGTTCCCCGATGGTACGGGCCTCGTTGTAGGTCCTGGGGTGCAGCGTGGTGATGCGGTAGGGCTCCCGCTCGGACACAACCTTGGGCATGATCACCGGTGCGTTCTTCTCCAAGTTCGAGCGTTCAGGTGTGATGGATGCCACGGGGGCGATCCGGGCGGGTCGCTCTCGCTCCGCCGGGATCTGAACCGGCTCCCGCTGCGCCGGAGGTTGCACCACTCGTACCGGTTCGTCCCGCTCCCGCTCCACCTGATGCGCGGGCTGGTGCCGTCGGCGGTCCCGCTCCGGCTCCGGCTCGGGTTCGAATTCGTCGTCGGGGTCGAACCCCGGACCGTCGTACCCATCGTCCTCCACGAGGCCGAGGTAGACCGCCATCTTGCGCATCGCGCCGGCCATGCTCTGAGTCCTCCGCTCTGTGGTGGATCGGCATCTGTCACCAAGTGCCCGCGATCCACTGTGGCCTACCCGCCATGGGCGGTAATGACCATATTTTCTGCTGTGGTCCGACTTGCTTGGCGACGTTACCCGAGCCCGGGTCGGACTCCGAGTACCGCAGTACCGACGCGCACATGTGTCGCTCCGGCCGTAACCGCGTCCTCGAGGTCCGCACTCATCCCTGCAGAGACCATGTTCGCAGCCGGATGGTTCCCGCGCAGCCGGGATGAGATTTCCATCAGCCGGTCGAATGCCGCCCGTTGCCTTCCGGCGAACGGACCGGCGAGCGGTGCGACGGTCATCAGACCGTCCAGCCGCAGCCCTGGGCCGGATTCGACCGCCGCGGCCAACTCCTCGACCCCGTCCGGCGCGACACCGCCCCGCTCTCCCCGTTCACCGCTCTCCGCGTCGAGCGCGACCTGGATGAGACATCCGAGTTCACGCCCGTCGCGGCCGGCCGCCACCGAGAGTGCGGTGACCAGTTTGGCGCGGTCCACCGACTGCACGACATCGGCATAACTCACCACAGAACGAACCTTATTCGTCTGCAATTGACCGACAAAGTGCCATGTGAGCGAAAGATCCGCACATGCGGCAGCCTTGGGAGCCGCGTCCTGGTCACGATTCTCCGCAACATGACGCACGCCGAGTTCGTGCAGGATCCGCACATCGCTCGCCGGGTAGGTCTTGGTGACCACGATGAGGGTCACTTCCTCCCGCTTGCGGCCGGCGGCGGCGCAGGCGGAAGCAATACGTTCCTCCACCTGTGCCAGATTTGCGGCGAGTTGAGCCTTACGATCCGTCATGCCCTATCAGTCCAACCAGACATATCCGGCGAGCCGCCCTGTGGTGCGGTCGCGTCGGTACGAGAAATGGTCGCCCGATTCAAGGGTGCAGACGGGCGACATGTGCCGGTCGGTGACCCCGAGGGCATCGAGTTGGGCGTGGACTCCGGCGGTGACATCCACGGCCGGCGTCCCCCAGCTGGTCTCGGACCAGGAGGCCGGGACGCTCGCGGCGACCTCGTCGCGCATCTCGGCCGGGACCTCGTAGCACCGTCCGCAGACGGCCGGCCCGGTCCGGGCGATGATCCGCGAGGTGTCGGCGCCGAGCCGGACCATGGCCTCGACCGCGGCGGGCACGACTCCGGCGACCAGGCCGGGACGGCCCGCGTGTGCTGCCGCGGCGACTTCGGCGACCGGATCGGCGAGCAGTACGGGGGTGCAGTCCGCGGTGAGGACCGCGAGCGCGAGTCCGCGCCGCCCCGTCACCAGCGCGTCCACGGCGGGAATGTCCGGGGCGTCGCCCCAGGGGCCGTCGACCACGGCGACGTCCCGGCCGTGGACCTGGTTCATCCAGACGACCTGCGCCGGATCGAGCCCGCGGCCGCGGGCGGCGCGCTCGCGGTTGGCGAGAACGGCGGCGGGGTCGTCACCGACCGCGCCGCCGAGGTTGAGCTCCGCACACGGAGCGGCGCTCACCCCTCCCCACCTGTCGGTGAAGGAGAAGTGGGCGCCGCCCGCTGAAGGAACTGAATCGGTTGAGCTCACTGCGTGGTGCGGACCTATCACTTCAAGAAGTCCGGAACATCCAGCTCTTCGGCCTGGGAGTCCTGGTAGGGACGGGCCGGCGGGACGTGCGGCGGAGCGACCGGCGGAAGGTGGCTCTCATTGGCCACCGGCACCGGCTCGGCCTGGGCCGGGGTCTCCTCGCGCGGGGGCACCGAGCCCAGTCCGCTCGTCTGGCGCACGGGCTCGGCGGCCCGGGCCGGCGCAGCCGGCTCCTCGCGCTTGGCGGAGTTCGCACCCAGGACGTTCTCGCGACGGGCCGGCGGCTGTCCGCCGTCGAAGCCCGCGGCGATCACGGTGACCCGCACCTCGTCACCCAGCGCGTCGTCGATGACCGCACCGAAGATGATGTTCGCCTCGGGGTGCGCCGCCTCGCTCACCAGCTGGGCGGCCTCGTTGATCTCGAAGAGACCGAGGTCGCTGCCGCCGGAGATGGAGAGCAGGACACCGCGGGCGCCGTCGATGGACGCCTCCAGGAGGGGCGAGGAGATCGCCATCTCCGCAGCGGCCACCGCGCGGTCGTCGCCACGGGCCGAGCCGATGCCCATGAGCGCCGATCCGGCCTCGGACATGACCGACTTGACGTCGGCGAAGTCGAGGTTGATCAGACCCGGGGTGGTGATGAGGTCGGTGATGCCCTGGACACCCGAGAGCAGCACCTGGTCGGCCGACTTGAACGCGTCGAGCACGCTGACCTGGCGGTCCGAGATGGACAGCAGTCGGTCGTTGGGAATGACGATGAGGGTGTCGACCTCTTCGCGGAGTTCGGCGATGCCGTCCTCCGCCTGGTTTGCGCGACGCCTGCCCTCGAAAGTGAACGGGCGGGTGACCACGCCGATCGTCAGGGCGCCGAGCGAGCGCGCGATATTGGCGACGACGGGGGCGCCACCGGTGCCGGTGCCACCACCTTCGCCTGCGGTGACGAAGACCATGTCGGCCCCCTTGAGGACCTCCTCGATCTCTTCACGGTGGTCCTCTGCCGCCTTGCGACCGACGGCCGGGTTGGCCCCGGCGCCGAGGCCACGGGTGAGTTCACGGCCGACGTCGAGCTTGACGTCGGCGTCGCTCATCAACAGGGCTTGCGCATCAGTGTTGATCGCGATGAACTCGACGCCCTTGAGACCGACCTCGATCATTCGGTTGATGGCATTGACACCACCGCCGCCGACACCGATGACCTTGATGACTGCGAGGTAGTTCTGCGGTGCTGCCACGTCGAAGGCCTCTCGCCTCGAGTTACGTGTCGTCGCTTGGCGGTAGTCCCGCCGCGACGACGGATGCCGATTGGGACGGTCCGAACGCCGACCCAAACCCTAACGTTGAAGTTTAGGGTTACCAGTGTGTCTGCTTCATGGACTCTTCCGAACAGGACACTAAGTCGACAAGTGGCGCACGTTCAACGAACACGCCGAACCTCCCGTTTTTCTTTTCACCCTATGTGATCACCCGTAGCGCTGACCAACCAGGGTGCTGGCCAGGCCGAATGCGCGTCAACTACGCGACACCGCAGGAGCGGTGGGTGCACTCACGTCGAAGTGTCCCGCTTTGGGCGCGGCTTTCATGAGGGCGGTGAGGACTTTCGCCTTCACCGCACCTTCTTCACCACTCCCCCAGATCACCTCACGATCCCGGGTGAGTTCCAGCGAAACCGAATCGTACGAGGTGATCCGCACCGTCTCGGTGTCCCTGGCAACAGCATCCGGAAGATCGCCCGCGACGCGGACGGCTTCGCGCACCAGCCGGTCACTGCCGAAACGACGCAGACTCGCTGACTGATCAGCCGTCAATTCCAGCAGAGGTACATGTCCGGGCGCCTTGTCCACCGTGGCGAAGCGCACGCCTTTGGCATCCACTTCAATGAACTTTGCGCCCTTTTTCACCAAAAGGACCGGCTTCCGTTCGGTCACCTTAAGTCCGATGCCGTGCGGCCATGACCGTACGACATCCACCGAGTCGATACGAGGCAACTTCTGGCGCAACCGGCCGGCGATGGCGTCCGTGTCGACGGAAATCAGCGGAGCGCCCATCGGCACGGCCGCGGCCGCCTCCACCTCGGCCGGCGCCAGTACGTCGACACCGGTGATCCGGACCTTCTCGGTCCGGAGCCAGGACGAGCCGTAGAGCGCCCACACGACGCCGGAGCCGAGCACCAGCACGGCCGCGGCGATCACGATCAGCAGCCTGCGCCGGGACATCCGGCGCTTGCCGGTACCCGCGCGCGGCGGGCGGTCCGAGCTGTCCTCCTGCTGCCCTGCACCGCGCTGGGCGGTCGTCGGTCCGGCCACGCTCGCTCCTTATGCCGGGTCCGGGGGCGCCGCCCCCGGACCCGTCCGCCTCACGCGCCTCGGCGTGCGGCAATCGCCTCGTACACCATGCCGACCAGCAGGTCGTCGGCGTCCCGGCGGCCGAACTCGGCGGCCGCGCGAGACATTTCATACAGTCGGTGCGGATCCGACAGCACCGGAAGCACGTTGCCCTGGACCCACTCGGGACTGAGCGCCGCGTCGTCCACCAGCAGACCGCCGCCGGCGTTGATCACCGGCTGGGCGTTGAGCCGCTGTTCGCCGTTGCCGATCGGCAACGGGACGTAGGCGGCGGGGAGCCCGACGGCGGAGAGTTCGGCGACGGTCATCGCGCCCGCGCGGCAGAGCATCATGTCGGCCGCGGCGTACGCGAGATCCATCCGGTCCACGTACGGTACCGGGATATAGGGCGGCATCCCGGGCATGTTGTCCACGCGCGGCATTTCGTTCTTCGGGCCGACCACGTGAAGGATCTGGATACCGGAGCGCTGCAGCAGCGGAGCCACCCGCTGGACCACCTCGTTGAGATGGCGGGCGCCCTGCGAACCGCCGGAGACCAGCAGCGTCGGCAGGTTGGGGTCGAGGCCGAAGGCGGCACGCGCCTCGGGACGGACCCTGGCCCGGTCCAGGGTGGCGATGGTGCGGCGCAGCGGGATACCGATGTAGCGGGCCCCGCGGAGCTTGCTGTCGGGGGTGGAGACGGCGACCCCGTGCGCGTACCGCGAACCGATCTTGTTGGCCAGGCCCGGCCGGGCGTTGGCCTCGTGCACCACGATCGGCACCCCGGCGCGTTTGGCGGCCAGATAGCCGGGCAGCGCGACGTAACCGCCGAACCCGACCACACAGTCCGCCTTGGTGCGTTCCAGGATCTGCTCGGCGGCCTTGATGGTGCCGCGCAGCCTTCCCGGGACGGTGATGAGTTCGGGGGTGGGCTTGCGCGGCAGCGGTACGGCCGGGATCAGGGCGAGTTCGTACCCCCGCTCGGGTACGAGCCTTGTCTCGAGTCCGCGCTCTGTGCCGAGAGCGGTGATTCCCACGCTCGGGTCCTGCCTGCGCAGGGCGTCCGCGAGGGCAAGCGCGGGCTCGATGTGGCCGGCGGTCCCCCCACCGGCGAGTACGACATGCACCGAAATTCACCGCTCTCCGGACGGACGCTTCTTGATGCGCCGTCTCATCGTCTTCCATCTCACCCCGGGCCTCCGCATGGCCAGGGCCGCCTTCGCGGCGGGATCCTCCCGCGCGAACGCGATCAGCAGCCCGACAGCGAACATGGTCGGCAGCAGGGCCGACCCTCCGTAGGAGAACAACGGGAGCGGGACGCCGGCGATCGGAAGCAGACCGAGCACCGCACCGATGTTGATCACGGCCTGAGCCGTGATCCAGGTGGTCACACCTCCCGCGGCATACCTCACGAAGGGGTCCTCCGTGCGTCCGGCCACGCGGATACCCGCATAGCCTAGAGCCGCGAAGAGGGCGAGTACCGACAGCGTCCCCGCCAACCCCAGTTCCTCCCCGGTGATGGCGAAGATGAAGTCCGTGTGCGGCTCGGGGAGTTGACCCCATTTTTCCACACTTGCACCGAGCCCGGATCCGAACCAGCCGCCGGACGCCAGCGCGTAGATACCGTGTACGGCCTGCCAGCACGAGCCGCCGGGTCCGGGTTCGCTGGCGCCCATGCAGTCCAGCCTGGACATCCGGTTCGGACTGGTCTTGATCAGCAGGAAGCCGATCAGCCCGGCGGTGGCGAGCACTCCGGCGAACAGCCGGGTGGGAGCCCCTGCCAGCCAGAGCAGTCCGAACAGGATCGCCGTGAGAATGATCGCAGTGCCCATGTCACCGCCGAGCATGATCAGCCCGAGCAGCATGAAGGCGACCGGGACGAGCGGCACGAGCATGTGCTTCCACTGGTTCAGCAGCCGTTTGTCCTGTTTGCGGGCCAGCAGGTCGGCCCCCCACAGGACGAGGGCGAGCTTGCCGAACTCACTGGGCTGGAGCTGGAACGGACCGCCCAGGTAGAGCCAGTTGCGGTTGCCGTTGACCGACATCCCTATCCCCGGCACCTGGACCAGCACCATCAGGAAGACGGCGCCCATCAGCAGCGGGTAGGACAGGGCCCGGTGCAGTTTGACCGGCATCCGGGCGGCCATCGCCATCAGCCCGGCCCCGATGACGGCGGCCAGGAACTGCTTGCGGAAGAAGTAGGTGCCCGGCTTGTCGAGTTCCAGCGCCTTGATCATCGAGGCGGAGTAGACCATCACAAGACCGAGCACGGTGATGAGGAGCCCGGCACCCAGGATCAGGTAGTACGCAGTCAGTGGGCGGTCCCAGGCCCGGCGTGCCTGTTCGTAGAGCCGTCGCGCCCCGCCGCCGCGAGGGGTGCGGGGGCTGCGCGGGGTCCTGGAGCGGGCCGCCGGGGGCCGCTTGGAGCCCGCGGCCGAGCGGACGCGCAGGGCAGGCCCGGCCGGCAGGGGGCCGCCTCCCGCGGTCGCGAGAAGGGGTGGGCGGAGCGCCCGGCTGATCGCCGAGGTCGCCCGTGAGCGGTCCCTGCCAGGTGCGGCAGAGCTCTCTTCGGCCGGCATGGTCCCTGTCCCCTCCACTGCTCGTGCCCGGGGCCTCGGTGCCGGGGGCGCGGGGCCCTCGGCACGGCCGTACCCGCCCGGTTGCTCCGGGACGGTACGGCGTGGGGGCCGGGCCCGTCAGGCGCTCTCGGCGGCGAGTACGCGGACGGCGTCCGCGAAGGCCTCGCCCCGCTTGTTGTAATTGACGAACATGTCCATCGAGGCGCAGGCCGGGGCCATCAGTACGGTGTCTCCCGGCCGGGCGAGCCGTGCCGCCTCGCGGACCGCCTCGGACATCGCCCCAGTGTCGGTCCGGTCGAGGTCGACCACCGGGACCTCGGGCGCGTGTCGCGCGAGGGCTTCGCGGATCAGGGCCCGGTCGGCGCCCATCAGCACGACGCCCCGCAGGCGCTTGGCGCACCCGGTCACCAGCTCGTCGAAGGTGGCGCCCTTCGCCAGTCCGCCGGCGATCCAGACGATGGGGTCGTAGGACGCCAGCGAGGCCTCGGCGGCATGGGTGTTGGTGGCCTTGGAGTCGTCGATGTAGGCGACCTCAGCGACGTCCGCGACGTGCTCGATGCGGTGGGGGTCCGGGCGGAAGGCCCGCAGCCCGTCGCGCACGGCGGCGGGCTCCACACCGAAGGCGCGGGCCAGCGCGGCGGCCGCCAGCGCGTTGGCGATGTTGTGCGGGGCCGGCGGGTTCACGTCCGCGACCTCGGCGAGTTCCTGGGCCTGCTTCTGCCGGTTCGTCACGAAGGCGCGGTCGACGAGGATGCCGTCGACGATCCCGAGCTGGGAGGGCCCGGGGGTGCCGAGAGTGAAGCCGATCGCCCGGCAGCCCTCCTCGACGTCCGCCTCGCGCACCAGGTCCTCGGTGGCACCGTCCGCGACGTTGTAGACGCAGGCGACGGTGTTGCCCTCGTAGATCCGGCCCTTGTCGGCGACGTACGCCTCCATGGAGCCGTGCCAGTCGAGGTGGTCGGGGGCCAGGTTGAGTACGGCCGCGGAGTGGGCGCGCAGCGAGGGCGACCAGTGCAGCTGGTAGCTGGAGAGCTCGACGGCGAGTACGTCGTACTCCTGGTCGCCGAGGACCGCGTCCAGCAGCGAGACGCCGATGTTGCCGACGGCGGCGGTGCGCAGCCCGGCCGCCTCGAGGATCGAGGCGAGCATCCGTACGGTCGTGGTCTTGCCGTTGGTGCCGGTGACCGCGAGCCAGGGTGCGGCTCCCGGTTCGCGCAGCCGCCAGGCGAGCTCGACGTCGCCCCAGACCGGGACGCCCGCCTCGGCGGCCGCGGCGAACAGCGGCTTGTCGGGCTTCCAGCCGGGGGTGGTGACGATGAGCTCGGTGGACGCGGGCAGGGTGGCCCCGTCTCCGAGGCGCACGGCGATGCCCTGCGCCTCCAGCTCCGCGGCCTGGGTACGGGAGCGCGCGTCGTCGCCGTCGTTGACGACGGTGACGACGGCGCCGAGACCGTGCAGCACCCGGGCCGCCGGGATCCCGGAGACCCCGAGTCCGGCGACCGTGACGTGCTTGCCCTGCCAGTCCGCGTTGCTCACTTCTTGGCTGCCCATCCTGCGTAGAAGAGGCCGAGACCGACGATCACGCACATGCCCTGGATGATCCAGAAGCGGACCACGACAAGGACTTCGGACCACCCCTTGAGTTCGAAGTGGTGCTGGAGCGGCGCCATCCGGAACACCCGCTTGCCGGTCATCTTGAACGAGCCGACCTGGATGACGACGGACATCGTGATCATCACGAAGAGGCCGCCGAGGACCGCCATCAGGAACTCGGTGCGGGAGCAGATCGCCAGACCGGAGAGCGCGCCGCCGAGGGCGAGCGAACCGGTGTCACCCATGAAGATCTTGGCGGGCGAGGTGTTCCACCACAGGAAGCCGAAGCAGGAGCCCATCAGGGCGGAGGCCACGACCGCGAGGTCGAGTGGATCTCGCACTTCGAAACAGGCGCTCGGGTTGGTGAGGGTGGCCGCGTTGGCGCACGACTCCTGGAACTGCCAGAGCCCGATGAAGGTGTACGCGCCGAAGACCATCACCGACGCACCGGTGGCGAGGCCGTCCAGACCGTCCGTCAGGTTCACGCCGTTGGACATGGCGAGAATCATGAACAGCGCCCAGACGACGAACAGCACCGGCCCGATCGACCAGCCGAAGTCCTCGACGAACGAGAGCTTGGTGGAGGCGGGGGTGTTGCCGCGGGCGTCGGCGAACTGGAGCGAGAGCACCGCGAAGGCGATGCCGACGGTCAGCTGGCCGATCATCTTCGCCCTGGCGCGCAGGCCCAGCGAGCGCTGCTTGACGATCTTGATGTAGTCGTCGAGGAAGCCGACGAGCCCCATGCCGGCCATCAGGAAGAGGACCAGCACGCCGGAGAAGCGCATGTCCTCGCCGGTGATCAGCTTCGCGACGACGTACGCGATGATCGTCGCCAGGATGAAGGCGATGCCGCCCATCGTGGGCGTGCCCTTCTTCGATCCGTGGCTGCGCGGGCCGTCGTCCCGGATGAACTGCCCGTATCCCTTGCGGGCCAGCAGCTTGATCAGCAGCGGGGTACCGACCAGGGTCAGGAAGAGCCCGATGGCCCCCGCGAAGAGGATCTGCCTCATCGGCCGGCGACCTCGCCCTCGGTCGCGTTCTCCAGCAGTGCCGTAACGACCTGCTCCAGGCCGACCGACCGGGACGCCTTCACCAGCACGACGTCTCCCGGGCGCAGTTCACTGCGCAACAGGTCGACGGCAGCCTGTGCGTCGGACACATGCACCGACTCCTCACCCCACGAACCCTCGTTGTATGCGCCCAGTTGCAGCCAGGAGGCTTCTCTGCCCCCGACCGCGACGAGCTTGCTGACGTTGAGCCGGACGGCGAGCCGTCCGACCGCGTCGTGCTCGGTGAGCGAGGCGTCGCCGAGCTCGGCCATCTGGCCGAGCACCGCCCACGTACGACGCCCCTTCCCCATGGCGGCCAGCGCGCGCAGCGCGGCCTTCATGGATTCGGGGTTGGCGTTGTAGGCGTCATTGACGAACGTCACGCCGTCCGGACGCTCGGTGACCTCCATGCGCCAGCGGGAGAGGGTGCCCGCCTCGGAGAGCGCCACGGCGATCTCGTCTGCGGACAGGCCCAACTCATGGGCGACGGCGGCCGCGGCGAGCGCGTTCGACACGTGGTGCTCACCGTACAGGCGCATGGTCACATCGCTGCACCCGGTGGGTGTGTGAAGGCGGAACGCGGGGCGGCCGTCGTCGGTCAGCCGGACGTTCTCTCCCCGTACGTCCGCATCCGCGGCTTCGCCGAAGAGCAGCACCCGGGCCTTGGTGCGGGAGGTCATGGCACGGACGAGCGGGTCGTCGGCGTTGAGCACGGCGAGGCCGTCCTCGGGGAGGGACTCGACCATCTCGCCCTTGGCCTGGGCGATCTGCTCGCGACCGCCGAACTCGCCGATATGGGCGGTGCCGACGTTGAGGACGAGGCCGATCCGGGGCGGGACGAGGCCGGTGAGATAACAGATGTCGCCGATGTATCGGGCACCCATCTCCAGGACCAGGTGCTGGGTCTCCTCGGTGGCACGCAGAGCGGTCAGCGGCAGACCGATCTCGTTGTTGAGGTTGCCCGCCGGGTAGACGGTGGGGCCCTTGCGCTCGAGAAGCTGGGCGATCAGGTCCTTGGTGGAGGTCTTGCCGGCGGATCCGGTGAGGGCGACCACGGTGGTGCCCAGGCGCCCGACGACGGCGCGGGAGAGCGCGCCGAGCGCCGCCACCACGTCGTCCACCACGATCGCGGGAACGCCGACGGGACGGGCGGCCAGGACGACTGCCGCGCCCGCCTCGACGGCGCGCTGCGCGAAGTCGTGGCCGTCGACCCGTTCGCCGGTGAAGGCGACGAAGAGGCTGCCTTGCTTCACCTCCCGGGAGTCGATGACGACTGGCCCGCTGACGGTTACTGCCGGATCCGGTATGTCGTACGACTGCCCGCCGACGATTTCGGCGATCTCGGCGAGGGAAAGGGCGATCACTTGGTCATCCCTGACTGTTGTTCTCGTGGGTGGAGGCACGGCGGGTGGTGCTCTCGTGCCCCAGGGACCGCTCGATGGCCTCGCGCAGGACCACCCGGTCGTCGAAGGGGCGAACCACTCCGTGGATGTCCTGGCCCTGTTCGTGGCCCTTGCCTGCGACGATCACGGTGTCGCCGGGCTCGGCGCGGCCGACCGCGGCGGCGATGGCGGCGGCCCGGTCCGCCTCGACCAGGACGTCGCCGCGTTCGTGCACGGGCACTTCCGCGGCGCCCGCCAGCATGGCGGCGAGGATGCCCAGCGGGTCCTCGGAGCGGGGGTTGTCGGAGGTCAGCACGGCGGTGTCGGAGAGCCGGGCCGCCGCGGCGCCCATCGGGCCGCGCTTGGTGGTGTCACGGTCGCCGCCGCAGCCGAGGACGATGTGCACCTTGCCCTCGGTGACCTTCTGGAGGGAGCGGAGCACCGATTCGACGGCGTCGGTCTTGTGCGCGTAGTCGACGAGCGCCAGGTACGGCTGTCCGGCGTCGACCCGCTCCAGCCGGCCCGGCACCCCGGGCACCACGGCGATGCCGTCGGCCGCGGTCTGCGGGTCGATGCCCGCGACCGCGAGGGTGACGATCGCGGCCAGGGTGTTGGCGACGTTGAACGGGCCGGGCAGCGGGGCCTTGGCAGCGGCCCGTTCGTCCTTGGGGCCCACGACGGTGAAGGTGGACCCGAACTGGCCGACCTCGACGTCCTCGGCGCGCCAGTCGGCGTCCGGGTGCCCCTCGGCGGAGAAGGTGGTGACCGGCACGGACGCCTCGGTGATCAGCCTGCGCCCGTACTCGTCGTCGAAGTTGACGACGCCCTGCCTGCTGCGCTGCGGGGTGAAGAGCCGCGCCTTGGCCTGGAAGTAGTCCTCCATGCCGGAGTGGAACTCCATGTGCTCCGGGCTGAGGTTGTTGAACACGGCGACGTCGAAGGTGCAGCCGTCCACCCGGCCGAGCACCAGGGCGTGGCTGGAGACCTCCATGGTCACCGCGTCCACGCCGCGTTCGCGCATGACGGCGAACAGGGCCTGCAGATCGGTGGCCTCGGGGGTGGTCCGCTCGGACTTGATGCGCTCGTCGCCGATCCGCATCTCCACGGTGCCGATCAGACCGGTGCTGCGTCCGGCGCCGCGGAAGCCGCCCTCGATGAGGTAGGCGGTGGTGGTCTTGCCGGAGGTTCCGGTGATGCCGATCTGCAGCAGATCGGCGCCGGGGTGACCGTAGATCTCGGTGGCGAGTTCGCCCATCCGGCCGCGCGGGTCGTCGGTGACCAGCACCGGGAGCCCGGTGCCGGCCGCGCGTTCGGCGCCGGCCGGGTCGGTGAGGATGGCGGCCGCGCCGAGGCCGGCCGCCTGGTCGGTGAAGTCGGCGCCGTGCAGGCGGGCACCCGGCAGGGCCGCGTACACGTCGCCCGGGCGTACGGCGCGGGAGTCGTGGGTGATGCCGGTGACTTCTCCGGTGCCCGGGGGTTCGACTCCCAGCCGGGCTGCCAGCTCACCGATGGAGGTCGGCCGCAGCCGATCCGGGCGGGGCGCTCCCGGGTAGATCACAGGGGCGTCCTTCTGGGTGGTTCGGGATTCAGCGTGGGGCACGGCGGTGAGCGTACCGGGAGCACCCGGCCTCTCGCGAAGCGAGGGGCCGGGGTCGCGGTGGTTCCCGTTCCGGTTCCCGGGATCAGGGGTGATGGATGTCACTGGAGGGTCTCCCCGAGTTCACTCGCCGGGTTTGAAGGACACCGGCAGCCTGGCCGGCTCGCTGCCGGACGGTGGGGTCTGCAGCGTCTTCAGCGCGAATTCCATGACCTTCTTGTAGATCGGGCCGCAGATCTGGCCGCCGAAATAGCTGCCCTTCGTCGGGTTCTGGATCGCGCAGTAGACAGTGATCTGGGGGTCGTCGGCGGGGGCGAAACCGGCGAAGGAGGCGGTGTAGCCGTGGTAGCCGCCGCGTACCGGATCGACCCGGTTGGCCGTACCGGTCTTGCCCGCGACCCGGTAGCCGGGGATCTTGGCCTGTGTCCCGGTGCCCTCCTCGTCACCGACCACCGACTCCAGCATGCTCGCGAGTGTCTTGGCGGTCTTCTCGCTGACCACCCGGGACTGCTCGGGAGCCTTCGCGGCGGTGAAGCGGCCGTCCGCGCCCTTGGTGCCGCGCACGAGGCTCGGTTCGATCCGGACCCCGCCGTTGGCGATCGTGGAGTAGATCGAGGCGGCCTGCATGGCGTTGAGCGAGAGCCCCTGGCCGAACGGGATCGTGTACTGCTGCGAGGTCGACCAGTCCTGCGGCTTGGCGAGGATGCCGGGGGTCTCGCCCGGATAGCCGAGACCGGTCGGTGAGCCGATGCCGAATTTACGCAGGTAGGAGTAGAGCGTCTTGTTGGCCTGGGCCTGGGTCTTGCCGAGCTGTCCTGCGGCCATGATGGTGCCGATGTTGCTGGACTTGGCGAGTACGCCATTGAGCGTCAGGGACCAGGTGGGGTGGTCGATGTCGTCCTTGAAGCTCCGGTCGCCGCGGTGCAGCCGGTTGGGCACGGTGACATGGGTGCCGGGGGTGGCGGCCCCTTCCTCCAGCACTGCGGCCATGGACATCACCTTGCTGGTGGAACCGGGCTCGTACACGTCCTGGAGGGCCGCGTTGCCCAGCGACGCCGCATCGGCCTGCGAGAGGTCGTTGGGGTCAAAGCCCGGGGCGTTGGCCATGCCGAGCACCTCGCCGGTCCGGGTGTTCTGCACGACCACGTAGCCGCGGTCCGCCTTCGACTTCTTCACCTGCTCGGCGATGGCCTTCTGGGCCGCCCACTGGATGTCGCGGTCGATGGTCAGCTCGATGTCGGAGCCCGCGACGGCCGGGACCTCCTTGGTGCCCGCCGTGGGCACCCTGCGGCCGCCGGACTGGGCGTACTTGATCGTGCCGTCCTCGCCCGCGAGCTCCTTGTCCAGCTGCGATTCGAGGCCGCCCGCGCCCTTGCCCTCCGCGTTGACGTAACCCAGTATCCCGGCGGCGAGCCCACCGTTGGGATAGACCCGCTTGGTGGTCGCCTCCTGGAAGACACCGGCCAGCACATTGGCCCCGGGGCCGCCGGCCGCCTTGTCCTTGGCGGCCTTCTCGGCGAAGACCGCCTTGAGGTCCTTGATCTGCTTCCAGACCTGCGGGGTCTGCCGGCGGGCCAGCACCGTGTACCGGCTCTTGGGCTTCGCCAGCTTCTTGGTCAGTTCGGCGGCGTCGGCGCCGAGGATCGGCGCGAGCAGGGCGGCCGCCTGCTGGGGGGCGTCCGGGGCCTTGCTGTCGGCCGGGGTGAACATCTTGGGGTCGGCGGTGATGTCGTACGCGTCGACGCTGGTGGCCAGCGCGATGCCGCCGCGGTCGGTGATCTCGCCGCGCTCGGCGGCGACCGTGTAGCTGAGGTAGCGGTTCTTGTCCGCCTTGGCGGCGTAGGCGTTGGCGTCGACGGCCTGGACCTGCAGGAGCCGGACGACGAACGCGATCATGACGAGCGTCAGGGCGAGGCTGACCAGCCGCAGCCGCGGTCGCGGACTGCCGAGCCGCAGTGGACGGCCGGAGCGGCCTCGCGGGGCCCGCCCGCGCGGAGCGGCCGACGAGGGACGCCGCCTGGCGTCGGGGCGGGGGCGGCCGGAGCGGGGCGCCGCGTTACGGGGGCGCGCCGGGCCGGGGACCCGGCGGCGCGGTGGTTCCTGGGAAGGCACTGCGTCACCTGCCGGGGCTCGTGGAGGGCTGGTCTGCCGGGGTACGACGGGCGGCCGGGCCGCTCGGCCCGGATGCGGATGTGCTCGGCTTCGCCGCGGATGTGCTCGGCTTGGCAGCGGCGTTGCCTGCCGCGCTGCCCGAGGGCGTCGGGCCGGGCGGACCGGAGGTCGACGCCGCCGGGCTCGCGGGGAGCTGCGGCGACGGGAGGGTCGTCGGCTTCGGCGGCGCGGCGGGGGTCGGCGCGGCCGCGGCCTGGGAGGGCACGCCCCGGACCGTGCCGTCGGGGCCGAGGAAGACGGGGCTGCCGCCGGGGACCATGCCCAGCTCCCGGGCACGCCGGGCCAGGGCGTCGGGTTCGGCGGAGCTGTCGACGTCGCGCTGGAGTGCCTGCTGCTCGTCGGTGAGGTCGGTGGTCCGCTTCTTCAGCTCGCTCAGCCGGAACGATCCTTCGTTGAGCGCGGAGTTCAGCAGGAGCAGGGTGATCAGACCGCCCCCCAGCAGCAGGACGACCAGCAGGACGAAGGGGGCTCGGGCGGCGTTGCTCGGCCCGGCCGGCATCAGCCGGGTGAGCCGTGCGGCACGCCCTTTCAACTGCCCGGCCGGTTTGCTCACCGCTGCGCCCCGTCCCTCGCCGCTGTGCGGGCGGCCGGGCTCAGGGAGCTCATCGCTCCTCCGCACGGATCCGCTGGGCCCCGCGCAGCCGGGCCGGGGCGGCTCGCCGGTTCTCGGCGACCTCCTCCTCGGTGGGCAGCTCGGCGCCCCGGGTGAGCAGTTTCAGCCGGGGCTGGTAGCGCTCGGGGACGACCGGCAGTCCGGCCGGAGCGGTGTTGGCGGCGCCGGCCGCGAACACCTGCTTCACCAGCCGGTCCTCCAGCGAGTGGTAGGAGAGTACGGCGATGCGCCCGCCGACATCGAGGCTCTGTACGGCGGCCGGGATCGCCCGTTCCAGCACGGTCAGCTCACCGTTGACCTCGATACGCAGCGCCTGGAAGGTGCGCTTGGCGGGATTGCCGCCGGTGCGCTTGGCGGCCTGCGGCAGCGAGTCACGGATCAGCTCGACGAGTCTGGCGCTGTTACTGAAGGGTTCCTTCTCGCGCTCGCGGACCACGGCGGAGACGATCCGCTTGGCCTGCTTCTCCTCGCCGTACGCCCGCAGGATCCGGACCAGCTCGCCCGGCGGATAGGTGTTGAGCACCTCGGCCGCACCCATGCCGGTCGTCTGGTCCATGCGCATGTCGAGCGGGGCGTCCTGGGCGTACGCGAACCCGCGGTCGGCCTCGTCCAGCTGCATGGAGGAGACACCGAGGTCGAACAGGATGCCCTGAACCTTGGGGACACCGAGCCGGTCGAGCACCTCGGGCAGTTCGTCGTACACGGCGTGCACCAGGGTGGCGCGGTCGCTGTAGGGGGCGAGCCGCTCACCCGAGAGGCGCAGTGCCTCCTTGTCCCGGTCCAGTGCGATCAGCCGGGCGGTGGGGAAGGCGGAGAGCAGCGCCTCGCTGTGTCCGCCGAGGCCCAGCGTGCAGTCGACGACCACGGGCGGCTGCGGGCCCGGTGTCTCGAGAGCCGGGGCCAACAGGTCCAGGCACCGCTGGAGCATCACCGGGACGTGTCGGGTCTGGCTCATGCGCCCTCTCAGGCTCGGGTCCCGGGTGGCTGCACGTACGGCCTGGTCCCCGCCCGCTCGCGAAGGGGAGGTCCGCCGGCGCCGGGGAAGGGGCGTCAGCCGACCGGCGAGCGGGAGAGGGCCGGGCCGTACGTACGCCGCGCACACGGGGAAACTTCGGAATGTGCAGGGTGTCGGTAACTTCCCGTCACTTTAGTCCACCCTGCCATTCGATCGATTCCCGATCAATCAACCCGACAGCGCGTCGGCCCCTCCCTTTTGTTCACCCGGTCGGGTGACCGAGTGTGAGACTTGTGGGTTACCTCACAACAAAGGCTGTTGACGTTCTTTGTCCGCTTCCACGCCACGCCGGAGCAGCCGACGAGCGCTAACGTCTTGTCCATGTCGACTTCCGCGCACTCCTCTGCCGAGCCTTCCGCCCCTGTCGCCGTCCAGGCCCGCACCGGCGGCACGGTGACCGACCGTCTCGTCGAGGCGAACGGCCACTACGCGTCCGAGTTCGCCGATCCCGGCATGGACGCGAAGCCGGTGCTGCGTGTCGCCGTGGTCGCCTGCATGGACGCCAGGCTCGACCTGCACAAGGCGCTCGGCCTGTCGCTCGGCGACTGCCACACCATCCGCAACGCGGGCGGCGTGGTCACCGACGACGTGATCCGCTCGCTGACCATCAGCCAGCGGGCCCTCGGCACCCGCAGCGTGATACTGATCCACCACACGAACTGCGGCATGGAGTCGATCACCGAGGAGTTCCGGCAGGAGCTCGAGGGCGAGGTCGGACAGCGTCCCGTCTGGGCCGTGGAGGCCTACACCGACGCGGACCAGGATGTGCGTCAGTCGATGCAGCGGGTGCGCACGTCGCCCTTCCTGCTGCACAACGATGACGTGCGCGGCTTTGTCTTCGATGTGACCACCGGCCTGCTGCGCGAGATCCTTCCGGTTTCCTGACCTCCGAAAAGACCCCTTCGAGCATCAAAAAATCACCCCAAACCGACATATCGGCCGTAGTTATCCACAGGCGAGTGACACGAAGCGGTAACGGCAACAAGAATGCGGGGGTGACACCCCGTCGGACGTCGTCCGGCCGAGGTGTCCGTATTTCGGGGTGGGCCGGGCCGCACATGGGCACCGGCCCGTGACTGGGGAATCCCGTGCTCCTTCGTGAGCGTGGGGCAGGGCCGAGGAGGGCCGGGTGACGACCTATGACGATCGAGCGAGCCTCACAGATCTGACCACGACAGCGGAGCGGGTGCGCAGGTCGGTGGAGAACGTGATCGAGGGCAAGCCTGAGGTCGTACGGCTTTCGCTGACCGTGCTTCTCGCGGAGGGCCATCTGCTGATCGAGGATGTCCCCGGCGTGGGCAAGACCATGCTGGCCAAGGCGCTGGCACGGTCCATCGACTGTTCGGTGCGGCGCATCCAGTTCACACCGGACCTGCTGCCGTCGGACATCACCGGGGTGTCGATCTTCGACCAGCAGCGCCGCGAGTTCGAGTTCAAACCGGGCGCGATCTTCGCCCAGATCGTGATCGGCGACGAGATCAACCGCGCCTCGCCCAAGACCCAGTCGGCGCTGCTGGAGTCGATGGAGGAGCGCCAGGTCACGATCGACGGGCACAGCTACGAGCTGCCCGACCCCTTCATGGTCGTGGCCACCCAGAACCCGGTGGAGATGGAGGGCACGTACCCGCTGCCCGAGGCCCAGCGCGACCGGTTCATGGCCAGGGTGTCGATCGGCTACCCCAGCCCGGAGGCCGAGCTGCAGATGCTCGACGTGCACGGCGGTGTCTCCCCGCTGGACGACCTGCAGCCGGTGGCACACGCGCACGACATCGTGAAGCTGATCGAAGCGGTGCGGACGGTCCATGTCGCCGACGCCGTCCGGCGGTACGCGGTGCAGCTCGTCGGCGCCACCCGCAGCCATCCCGATCTCAGGCTCGGCGCCTCACCGCGTGCCACTTTGCACCTGCTGCGCGCGGCGAAGGCCTCCGCGGCCCTGAGCAGCCGGGACTACTGCCTGCCCGACGACGTACAGGCGCTGGCGGTCGCGGTGCTCGCACACCGGCTGCTGCCGACCGCGCAGGCCCAGCTGAACCGCCGTACCGCCGAGCAGGTCGTGCTGGAGATCCTTCAGCAGACACCGGTGCCGACGGCTGCGGGCGGCGCGTCCGTGCCGGTGCCGCAGCATCAGCCGGGCGCCGCGTACGGCAGCCGGCAGCAGCCCGGCGTACGGCGGCCCTGATGTCCGCCGGGGGGCCGACCGCGATGGACGACAGCGACGACACGGGCGGTCTCAGGGCCGCTCTGAGCGGGCTGACCACACGCGGACGGTCCTTCCTCGCGGCCGGAATCGCCGCCGCGGTCTGCGCGTATGTGCTGGGCCAGGGGGATCTGCTGCGCGTCGGGCTGCTGCTCGCCGTGCTGCCGCTGGTCTGTGTGACGGTGCTCTACCGGACCCGCTACCGGGTCGCGGGCACCCGGCGGCTCTCGCCGTCCCGGGTGCCCGCGGGCACCGAGGCCCGGGTCCATCTGCGGATGGAGAACGTCTCTCGGCTGCCCACCGGCCTGCTGATGCTCCAGGACCGGGTGCCGTACGTGCTCGGGCCACGCCCCCGCTTCGTGCTGGACCGGGTGGAGGCGGGCGGCCGGCGCGAGGTGTCCTACCGGGTGCGGTCCGATCTTCGGGGGCGCTATCCGCTCGGCCCGCTGCAGCTGCGGCTGAGCGATCCGTTCGGGATGTGCGAGCTGACCCGTTCGTTCAGCGCGTACGACACCCTGGTCGTCGTCCCGCGGACCGAGCCGCTGCCGCCGGTGCGGCTGGCGGGCGAGGCCTCCGGGTACGGCGAGGGGCGGCAGCGGTCGCTGGCGCTGGCCGGCGAGGACGACGTGATCCCGCGCGGCTACCGGCACGGCGACGATCTGCGCCGCGTCCACTGGCGCTCCACCGCGCGCTACGGAGAGCTGATGGTGCGCCGCGAGGAGCAGCCGCAGCGGGCCAGGTGCACGGTGCTGCTGGACACCCGCCGGATCGCGTACCAGGGGACGGGGCCCGACTCGGCGTTCGAGTGGGCCGTTTCGGGGGCCGCCTCCGCGCTGGTGCACATGCTGGAACGGGGCTTCGCGGTCCGGCTGCTGACGGACGAGGGCAGCCCGCTGCCGGGCGAGGGCGCGGGCGGCTTCGCCGGCTCCGGCCAGGACTCGGTGGACGCGGCCGGACTGATGATGGACACCCTCGCCGTCGTCGACCACTCCGACGGGGGCGGTCTCTCCCGTGCGTACGACGTGCTGCGCGGCGGCAACGAGGGGCTGCTGATCGCCTTCATCGGCGATCTGGACGAGGAACAGGCGGCGGTGGCGGCCCGGATGCGGCAGCGCAGCGGGGGCGCCGTCGCGTTCGTGCTGGACAGCACCGCCTGGGTGCACGGTGATTCGCCCGCCGGCGAGGCGGCGTCCGAGCAGCGGCTGCGGCTGCTGCGCGAGTCGGGCTGGACGGTGGTTCCGGTGCTGCCGGGGACGGATCTCGCGCAGCTGTGGCAGCAGGCGAGCCGGCTTGCCTCGCTGACGCAGCCGACGGGCGCGGGCGGTACGACGGGGTTCTCGGGTGGTTGGTCATGAGGGGGCGGTCATGAGCGGTCGTGGGCGGCTGGCGCTGTGCGCCTTTGCGGCGACGCTGATGGCGGCGTGTTCGATGCTGCCGCTGGTCGACCCGGTCAGCTGGATGCTGCAGGCCGCGTTCCTGCTGGCCATCCAGTACGGCGTGGGCATGCTCTGCCGCCGGGTGCCGCTGCCGCGGATGCTGACCGTGGCCGTGCAGGTGGTGGTCATGCTGGTGCTGCTGACCGTGGCGTTCGCGCGGGAGCAGGCGCTGGCGGGCTTCCTGCCCGGACCGCAGTCCGTGCAACAGCTCGCCGATCTGCTGACGGCGGGCGGCGACGACGTCGGCCGGTACGCGATTCCGGCGCCGGCCTCGGAAGGCATCCGGCTGATGCTGGTGGGCGGTGTGCTGCTGGTCGGGCTGGCGGTGGATGTGCTGGCGGTGACGTTCCGCAGTGCGGCGCCGGCCGGACTGCCCCTGCTGGCTCTGTACTCCGTCGCGGCAGGGCTGTCGGACGGCGGCGCGGACTGGCTGTGGTTCGTCCTCGCCGGCTGCGGCTATCTGCTTCTGCTGCTGGCCGAAGGACGGGACCGGCTCTCCCAGTGGGGCCGGGTCTTCGCCGGCGCGGCCCGGTCGTCCAGGGGCGGCCCGGGCGGTGGCGACCTCTCGGGCGGCGGGGCGCTCGCCCCGGTGCGTACGGGACGCCGCATCGGCGCGCTGGCCCTGGGCGTCGCGCTGGTCGTACCGGCGGCGCTGCCCGCTCTCGACGGCGGCCTGCTGGCCGGACCGGGGAGCGGCAACGGCAAGGGGGGCGGTGGCGGCACCATCTCCGCGGTGAACCCGCTGGTCTCGCTGCAGAACAATCTGAACCAGCCGGAGAACCGGCAGGTGATGTCGTACCGCACCAACTCGAACAGCCCGCAGGACTTCTATCTGCGGATCCTGGCGCTGGACCAGTTCAACGGAAACGAGTGGCGGGCGTCGACCCGCCACCTGAAGGACGTGCCGAAGCGGCTCCCGAGCCCGGAGGGCCTGGCCCCGGACGTCGCCGTCACGGAGATCAACTCGAACATCTCCGCGTCCGCTTCGTACCGGCAGACCTATCTGCCGCTTCCCTATCCGGCGACGGAGGTCAGAGTCGGCGGCCACTGGCGGTACGAGCCCCAGGGCCGCACCCTCGTCGGTGACGACGGGGAGACGACCCGCGGTGCGCAGTACCAGGTCTCCAGCCTGGTCGTGCAGCCGACATCGGGCCAGCTCGCCGACGCGGGCCCGGTCCCGCCCGCCATCCAGCGCGAGTACACCCAGGTGCCCGACTCGCTGCCGAAGGTGGTCAAGGAGACGGCCGACGAGGTCACGAGGGGCGCGGACAACGCCTACGAGCAGGCGGTGAAGCTTCAGGACTACTTCGCCTCGGAGGGCGGCTTCACCTATGACACCTCGGTGAACTCCGGCACCGGCAGTGCGGCGATCGGCCGCTTCCTCAAGGACAAGCAGGGCTTCTGCGTCCACTTCTCCTTCACCATGGCCGCGATGGCCCGGACGCTCGGGATTCCGGCCCGGGTCGCCGTGGGATTCACGCCCGGAACCGCTCAGGCGGACGGTTCGATGTCGGTCGGTCTGCGCGATGCGCACGCCTGGCCCGAGCTGTATTTCGAGGGCGTCGGCTGGACCCGCTTCGAGCCGACGCCGACGCGTGGCTCGGCGCCCTCGTACACCGTGCCGGACACCCCTTCCGGCGACACGGCCGACCCGGCCCGCCCGGAGGCCAGCGCCTCGGCCGCGACACCGGTCGCACCCTCCGCCTCGGAAAGCTGCCCGCCGCAGATGCGCAAGCAGGGCGAGTGCGGCAGCACGGTGGCTCCGGGAGCCGTGGGACCGACGGACTCGGGAAGGCCGACGGGCAGGTTGGCCGGTGTGGCCCTGCTGGTCGTGCTCGTCCTGCTGCTGCCCTCGCTGCCCATGTTCTGGCGCATCCGGGCCCGTGCCCGGAGGCTGGGCTTCTCGGCCGGCCGTACGCCGGGCGACGCCACCACGAAGACGCTGGCGGCGTGGCGGGAGATCACCGACACGGGCTGGGACCACGGCATCGCCCCGGACGAATCCCTGACCCCGCGCAAGGCCGCGGCCCGGGTGGTGCGGCTGGGACAGCTCGACACCGACGGCGCCGCGGCGGTGCACCGGGTCGCGGGCGCGGTGGAGCAGGTGCTCTACGCGCCGGAGCCGCAGCCGGCGGCGGGGCTCTCGCAGGACGTCCGCACGGCACGGGCCGCGCTCCGGGCCTCGGCCGGCCGGTTCACCCGGCTCCGCGCGGTCGTGGCACCGCGATCGGCCGTACGGGTGGTGTGGGCGGTCTCGGAACGCCGGTCGGCCCTGGCCGCCCGGTGGACGATGCCGCAGCGCCCCACCTGGCTGCGCCTCCCGTCCCGCCAGAACTGACCCTGAGCCCTGGGGGGATTCCGGGCGGACCGGGAATTCCCCCAGGGCTCTCTCCAGCCCACCCGGGGCGCTTCCCTGCCCACTCGGGCGCTTTCCCGGCCCACCCGGGCTCCTCTCCGGACCACCCGGGCTTCTCCCCCACCCCACGCGAGGCTCTCCCCCTTCTCAGCCTGCCCGGCGATTCAGGGCGCCCCGTCCCAGGCCGCCCCACGATCGACAGCACCGCCCCGGCCGACCCGCGGCTCTCCCAGCCGCCGGCGCTCGAGGGCGTCGTTTCCGGCCCGCCCGACGATTGAGGGCACGGACGCAGCCCCGGCTGCCGAAAGCCCGCCCGCCCCTGTGCCCGGACGTGCGTGAGGGGCGGTCGCAGAAATGCGACCGCCCCTCACCCATAAGTGTTCGAAGCGCTTACTGGCCCTGCTCATCACGGCGACGCTGCCACCGCTGCTCGATCCGGTTCATCACGGTCCGGCGCTGCTTGGGCTGGCGACGCTCGCCCCCGCCTCCGGCCCCGGCTGCCTGTTGCTGCTCACCGGGCTTGGGCGCTTTGCGCCACCCCGTGACCGCGAGCACCGCGCAGCCCAGCATGACGAGGAACCCCACCACACTGATCCAGATCTGCTGGGCGACCATTCCGGCCATGAGGAGCGCGATACCCACCAGGAAGCCAGCAACTGCCTGGTAGACCCGTCGCCGGGTGTACGTACGCAGCCCGCTTCCCTCGAGCGCTGTCGCGAACTTGGGATCTTCGGCGTACAGCGCTCGCTCCATTTGCTCGAGCATTCGCTGCTCGTGCTCCGAGAGCGGCACGGAGTCCTCCTCGTCGTCGGCCGCGGGGGGCGGCCGGTATGCGGCCCTTCCAGGATAGGCAGGGAATCGCCCCCGTGAAACCCGCCCTCATTGCCAATCAGCCAGTCCGGGCCGCCACGACGGCTCAGCTGCTGAGGCGTTGATTCCCCAACCTCCGATCCGTCATGCCGGATGGTGTCCCCCGATCATACGGGGCGAAGGCGCCGATCGGGGCTGCTGGGGCGTACTCCGTCTGCGGCTGCGTTGCTGATCAGCCGCGCTGGCGGCATGATCCGGCCGGTCCCTCAGGCGTGCTTGGCACCCAGAACGTGCAGCTGGGTCGCCACCGAATGGAAAGCGGGCAGCTCTGCCGCCGCCGTCTCCAGCTTGAGCAGGGCTTCCATCGCACCGGGCTCGGTGTCCACCAGGACGCCCGGGACGAGATCCGCGAAGACGCGTACACCGTGGACCGCACTGACCTCGGCACCGGCCGCCGAGACCAGCTCGGTGAGCTGCTCCGCCGTGTACCTGCGGGGCATCGGGTCGCCCTCGCCCCAGCGGCCCGCCGGGTCGCTGAGCGCCGTCCTGGCCTCGGTGAAGTGACCGGCGAGCGCCCGGGCCAGGACCGCACCGCCCAGCCCGGCGGCGAGCAGGCTGAGGGCGCCGGCGGGGCGGAGCGCGTCGACCGCGTTCCGTACGCCCTCGGCGGGGTCGTCCACGTACTCCAGGACGCCGTGGCAGAGCGCCGTGTCGTACCCACCGCGCTCGACCACGTCGAAGAGGCCGAGGATGTCGCCCTGGACACCGCGGACCCGGTCGGCGACCCCGGCCTCGGCGGCGCGGCGCTCCAGTGCGAACAGCGCGTTGGGGCTGGGGTCGACGACGGTGACGCGGTGACCGAGACGGGCCACCGGCACCGCGAAGTTACCCGTGCCGCCGCCGGTGTCCAGCACGTCCAGGGCGTCCCTGCCGGTCGCCTTGACCTGACGGTCGAGGGCGTCCTTGAGGACCTCCCAGACCACGGCGGTACGAAGGGAGGCGCGGGGGCGCAGCTGGTCCGACACGGCAGTTGACTCCTCGGCACGGTGCCGCCGCTGACGGCGGAGCGTGAACAGCGCAGGTGATAGGTCCCGACCACCCTATTGCCTCGCGCCGCCCTCACTCGTCGGGCCGCTCCCCGCGGGGCTGCGGGAGCACCGGCTGGAGGACCAGCAGCCGCTCCACCAGGCGCAGGAACATCGCCGCGTCCCGGAGCAGGTCGTCCGCATCGCGCCGGCCCGCGGCACCGGGTATACCCGCTTCCGCACGGGCCCGTCTGCGGGCGCCGGAGGCGAACAGCGCGCTCCATTCGGTGAGCTCGGGGGCAAGCTCCGGAAGGACCTCCCAGGCGCTGCGGATCCTCTCCCGGCGCCTTCGGGACGTCTCGGGTCGCCCACGGACGGCGAGCACGGCGGCCGCGGTGCGCAGTGCGGCGAGGTGGGCGGTGGCATACCGCTCGTTGGGCACGTCGAGAACAGCTGCCTCTTCCAGGCCGGCGCGGGCCTGAGCGAGGAGATCGAGAGCGGCAGGCGGCGCCGTGGTGCGCCGGAGTACGGGGTGGACGTCGTGCGCCGGACCGGTCGGTGAGGGGGCAGGGCCGTCTGCGCGGCGTCGCGGGGCGGCTGCTGCGGACGAGTGGGCCATGACAGAACCTCCTGTCTCGTAACGGCTTCGTGGCCGTCTGTATCCATCGTGACGGCCCCCACTGACAATCGGCTTCGATCACGGCCTGACCTGGGCTTTTGCTTCGATCGCGAGTTCGGGCTACCTTTTTGAACTGACCAGTCAGTTCAAAAAGGACGGAGAGGCCTGTGGACAGCCCGCACGGGGCAGCTGTCGCCGCCGAGAACCTCGGGCTCGAAGGGCCGCGCGGCTGGGCCTTCCGCGGTGTGACCTTCAGCGCCGGGCCCGGCTCCCTGATCGCGGTCGAGGGCCCGTCCGGCTCCGGCCGCACCTGCCTGCTGCTCGCCCTCACCGGCCGGATGCGCTCAACCGAGGGCCACGCGGAGACCGGCGGCCTGCGCCTGCCACGCCGGGCCGCCGCCGTCCGGCGCATCGCCGCGCTGGGCCAGGTGCCCGGAGTCAACGAACTCGACCCGGTGTTCACGGTCGCCGAGCACCTGCGCGAACACGCCCTGCTCCAGCGCCGCTACGACGGCTCCCTGCGCGCCCTGCTGCGTCCGCGCCGTGAGCGCGCCGCCGCGGCCGGAGCGCGCATCGACGCGGCTCTGGACGCCGCCGGGCTCGACCTCGCCGCCCTGCCCAAGGCCGAGCGGACCTCCGTACGGGATCTGGAACGGCTGGAGGCGCTGCGGCTCTCCCTCGCCCTCGCGCTGATCGGCCGGCCGGCGCTGATCGCGGTGGACGACGCCGATCTGAAACTCTCCGACGCCGAGCGCGCCGAGGCCTGGGAGCTGCTTCGCTCCCTCGCCGGCGGCGGCACGACCGTGCTGGCCGTGTGCAGCGGCCCGGCGCCCGAAGACGCGGTGACCGTACGCACGGAAGCGGACGCCGACCAGGCCGACCGCGCCGCCGGGACTGACAGAACCGACGGGACCGACGGGACCGAGGCCGCGGAACCGGTGGCCACCACCGAAGACGAAGGGACGGCCGATGCGCTCGCCGAGACTGGCCACTCTTGAGCTGAGGCGGTTCGGCCGGGGCAGGCTGCCGCGTGCGGCCCTGGCCGCGCTCCTGCTGCTGCCCCTGCTCTACGGAGCCCTGTATCTGTGGTCGTTCTGGGACCCGTACGGCCGGCTGGACCGCATCCCGGTCGCACTGGTCAACGACGACAAGGGTGCCGCCGCCGAGGGGAAGCGCATCGAGGCCGGTGACGAGATCACCGGCAAGCTGCTCGACTCCAAGGTCTTCGACTGGCACGAGGTGAGCGCCGCCGAGGCCGACAAGGGCGTCGAGGACGGTACGTACTACCTCTCCCTGACCATGCCGTCGGACCTCAGCAAGCGCATCGCCTCCAGTGCGGGCGACTCCCCCGAGACCGGCGCGCTCCAGGTGCGCACCAACGACGCGAACAACTACATCGTCGGCCAGATCTCCCGGACGGTCTTCTCCGAGGTCCGCACCGCCGCATCGGCCAACGCCTCGCGCGGCTTCCTCGACCGGATCTTCATCAACTTCTCCGATCTCCACGACGCGACGGAGAAGGCCGCCAAGGGCGCCGACGATCTCAAGGGCGGGATCGGCAAGGCGAAGAAGGGCTCGAAGGACCTCGCCGACGGGCTGAAGGACGCGAAGGCCGGCAGCAGCCGGCTGGCCGGCGGCATCGTCAGGCTGAACACGGGCGCGGACGACCTGGAGACCGGCTCGCGCCAGGTCGCGGGCGGCACCCAGCTGCTCGCCGACAAGGTCAACGGGGTGGCGGCCGACGTCCGCCCGTTCCTGAAGGACAACGGCAAGTCGATCGGCGACACGGCCCGGCTGGTCGCCGATTCCTCGCAGACCGTACGGGACAACCTCGACGTGCTGGTGAAGGCGGCGCCCGCCGCCGCCACCGCCGCGCACACGGCCTCCGACGACCTCGCCGACGTCCACCGCACCCGGTGCGAGGATCAGCCGCTCCCCGACTCCACCGTCTGCCCGCCACTGAAGCGGGCCGTGACGGCAGCGGCCGATGTGGCCGCCGTGGCCGACGACGTGAACGTCCTGGTCAAGAACCAGCACGGGGACCTCAAGACGCTGCGCGGCCGGCTGACCACCCTGCAGAAGCAGGCCGACGCCCTCGCCGAGCGCTCACCCCATCTGGACGAGGACCTGGAGAGCGCGGTCAAGAAGATCAACGCGCTCAACACCGGCGCCCACAAGGTCGCCAAGGGCGCCGGCCGGCTGCACACCGGCCTGTCCACGGCCAAGTCGGGCTCGGCCGAGCTGAACACCGGGGTCGGCACCCTCAAGAAGGGCGCGACGAGCCTGGACAGCGGAATGATCCGGCTCGGCGACGGCTCGGCCACGCTCGCCCAGGGCCTCAACGACGGCGTCGGCAAGATCCCCGACTACGACAAGAAGGACCGCGACTCCCGCACGGGAGTCATGTCCGACCCCGTGCAGCTGGCCTCCCAGTCGCTGCACGCCGCCCCCAACTACGGCACCGGTTTCGCGCCCTACTTCATCCCGCTCTCCCTCTGGGTCGGCGCGATGGTGGCGTACATGCTGATCCAGCCGCTCAACCGGCGCGCCCTGGCCGCCGGGGCCCCGGCCTGGCGGATCGCCTTCGCGGGCTGGCTGCCGGTGGCCGCGACCGGTCTGCTCCAGGTGGCCGCGCTGATGGCCGTACTGCACTGGGGTCTCGGTCTCCAGATGGTCAGAGCCGCCGGGACGATCGGCTTCCTGGCGTTGGTGACGTGCTGCTTCGCCGCGATCGTGCAGTGGCTGAACGCCCGCTTCGGGGCGGCGGGACGCATTCTCGTCCTCGCGGTGCTGATGCTCCAGCTGACGTCGGCCGGGGGGACGTACCCGGTGCAGACCAGCCCGGACTTCTTCAACGCGATCCATCCGTACCTGCCGATGAGCTATGTCGTGGAGGGGCTGCGCCGGCTGATCACGGGCGGCGGGCTCGGCCCGGTCTGGCAGGGCTGCGCGGTGCTGCTGGCCTTCACCGCGGGGGCGCTCGCACTGACCGCCGTCTCCGCGCGCCGCAAGCAGATGTGGACATTGGACCGGCTGCACCCGGAGTTGAGCCTGTGAGTGCTCCGGGACCTGTGAGAATCAGGAGCATGGAAAGCAGTAGCACCACGCGCCGCCAGGCCACCCGGCAGAAGCTCTACGAGGCGGCCGTGACCCTCATCGCCGAGAAGGGCTTCTCGGCCACCACCGTGGACGAGATCGCCGAGCGCGCCGGGGTCGCCAAGGGCACGGTCTACTACAACTTCAAGAGCAAGACCGAACTCTTCGAGGAGCTGCTGCGCCACGGCGTCGGACTGCTCACCGTCTCGCTCCGCACCGCGGCGGAGGAGACCGAGGAGCGCGGCGGCAGCCGGGTCGAGGCACTGGACGCCATGATCCGGGCCGGTCTGGCCTTCATCGACCGCTACCCCGCCTTCACGCAGCTGTACGTGGCCGAGCTGTGGCGTACGAACCGGGCCTGGCAGGCGACGCTGCTGGTGGTACGCCAGGAGGCCGTCGCCGTGGTCGAGGGAGTGCTCCGGGGGGGTGTCGCGGGCGGCGAGCTCAGCGAGGAGATCGACATTCCGCTGACGGCTGCCGCGCTGGTCGGCATGGTCCTGGTGGCGGCGCTGGACTGGCAGGCGTTCCAACCGGAGCGGTCGATCGACGATGTGCACTCCGCGCTGTCCCTGCTGCTGCACGGGCGGGTCAGCGGGCGCTGAGCCGTGGGCATTCCGCGCCCGGTCTTCAAGCCCGTCCGGTGAATCGGGCTTTCGAGCCCGTCCGGCGATCGAGGACAGAGCGGCCACCGGGACGCACCCCGCGGCTTCTCACGCCCGGCCTCCGCACACCGCCCCCGCACGCACGAAGACGCCGGTCCGACGTAACTCGGTCCCCCGAGCCCCGCCCGACCGGCGTCTTCCGTGCTGCCGGAGAACCTTCCCCCGTGACCCCGTGTCCCCCGTGGTCCCGAAGTCCTCCGTCGCGCACCCCCGTTCGGAAGGAGGTGCCGCGCCGCTCCGCCGCCCCGTGCCGGCGGTGCCGGCCCAGCACCTCTTCCGTGGTCCCCACTCTGCCGTCTTCGCAGGTCGCGGCCCATCCGCGTACCTACTCATCTGGTCCCCTAGGTACGGATACTCAGCCCTGGGCACCCGATCGTCCACACGTCAGTACGCCATCTGGTTACGATCTCGTCCGTGTCCGTACTCCCCCTGGTGTTCACAAGCGGCTGGGCGAGCGGGATCAACGCCTACGCGGTGGTCCTCCTGCTCGGTATCTTCGGCGCGACCGGTGTCACCGACGAGGTGCCCGCCTCGCTCCAGCGCACCGACGTGCTCGTCGTGGCCGGTGTGCTCTTCCTGTGCGAGGTGGTGGCCGACAAGATCCCGTACGTGGACTCGGTCTGGGACACGGCGCACACCGTCATCAGGCCGGTCGCCGGTGCGGTGGTCGCGGCGCTGCTGGCGGGCGGGGACGGTTCGCTGCCGGAGCTCGCGGCGGGGGCCGTCGGCGGTTCCACCGCACTGGTGAGCCATCTCGTGAAGGCGGGCACCAGGATGGCGGTCAACACCTCCCCGGAGCCGTTCAGCAACATCGCCATGAGCACGGTCGAGGACCTGGGTGTGGCCGGGGTCGTCACGTTCGCCATATTCCATCCGTGGATCGCGGCCTCGATCGCCGCGACGCTGTTGCTCCTCGGCCTGGTGATACTGATCTTCCTGGCCTCCCGCATCCGCCGCTTCCTGCGCCGAAGGGCACAGCGGCGGGAGGAGAAACGGCTGGCCGCCCCCGCTCCCCACTGGCCTGACGGCTGAGCTGTCAGTGGCGGCCGTTAAGGTCGCTGCCATGGCACGTATTGCGGTGATCGGCGCCGGGATGGGCGCGATGTCGGCGGCGGCCCGGCTGGCTGTGGCAGGCCACCGGGTGACGGTGTACGAGCGGTCGGAGACCTTCGGCGGCTCGGTCGGCCGCCATGTCCGGGACGGCTTCGCGTTCGACACCGGGCCCTCCCTGCTGCATCTGCCCGCGGTCTACCGCGATCTGTTCGTGAAGACGGGCAAGGAGCCGCTGGAGCGGTGCGTCACGCTGGCGCAGGTCGATCCGGCGAGCCGCCATGTCTTCGCGGACGGCACCGCGGTGTCGCTGCCGAACGCCTCGCGGGCCGGGGTCGTCGAAGCGCTGGACGCCGCGCTCGGGGCCGGTGCGGGTGAGCGCTGGGGAGCCTTCCTGGACCGGGCAGGCGATGCCTGGGACCGGTCCAGGCGACCGCTGCTGGAGGAGCCGCTGCGCCCCGACTGGCAGGTGCTGACCCGCGATCCGTACCCGGCGCCGGTACGACGGCGGTTGCTGCGCCCGGCGCTGCGGGCCGGCACGGTGACGGAGGTCGGCTCCTGGGAGCTGGCCGACCCCCGGCTGGCCGCCCTCCTCGACGGGTACGCCCTGTCCTACGGCCTGGACCCGCTGCACGCCCCGGCGAGCGCGGCCCTGCTGCCGTACATGGAGGAGACGTTCGGCAGTTGGTACGTCTCCGGCGGCATGCGGGCACTCGCGCAGGCAGTGTACGAGCGGTGCCTGGCCCGGAAGGTGGAGTTCGTCCTCGGCGCCGAAGTGGCCCGGGTCGTGGAGAAGGACGGCCGGGCGGCAGGCGTGGAGCTGGCCGACGGCACGGTCGGGGAAGCCGACCATGTGGTACTGGGAGCCCGTCCGCATCCGGGGCTGATGCCCGGTCAGGAGATCTGGCAGGACGGCGATGTGACGGTCCAGCCCCGGCCGGAGGGGGGCGGGGCGACGGGCCGGTTCGTCGTCATGCTGTCACTGCGCGGTGCCCGGTCGGCGGATGCCGTGCACCGGACGCTGGTGCATCCGGCGGACGGCGCGGCCGAGCGCGAGGCGGTGTTCGGGGGCAGGCTCGCCGCGCACCCCACGGTGACGGTACTGCGGCCCGACGATCCGTCGACCCGTCCCGACGCGGACCACGAGGCCGTGACGCTGATGGCGACGGTCGCTCCGCAGGGTCCGGTCAGGTGGACGGACTCGGAGGTGCGGGCGCGGTACGCGGACACGCTGATCGACGCTGCGGGCGCGGCCGTGCCCGGCCTGCGGGAGCGGATACTCCACGCGGATGTGCGGACACCCGCGGAGACGGCGACGGACACCGGGGTGGAGGGGGGCGCAGTGCCCCCGCCCGCGCTGGCCGGCGCAGGAAGCGGCTACCTGCACCCGGGGAACCGCACCCGGGTGCCGGGGCTGCTGCTGGCGGGCGGCTGGTCGCATCCGGGCGGCGGGCCGGCGCACGCGGGGATGTCCGGCGCGTTGGTCGCGGGGCTCATCGTCGAGGGGGACGGGTTCCGCGGTTCGCAGTAGCGAGGTGACCGGTGCCGGGGCCCGTGCGCGTAAACGGGAGCGGGCCGGGAGAGGGTGCGAGGCGCGTCCCGGTGGCCGCTTCGTCCTCAAACGCCGGACGGGCTTGATCGGGCTCCCGGACAGCGATGCGGCACAGTCGGCTCAGTAGCGGTACCGGTCGTTGTGACCGGTGTCGTAGCCGTTCGGGTACGGGGCCGGCTGGGCGGGCTGTTCCTCGGGCATCGGGGGGTACTGCTCGGCCTCGCGCTGCTGCGGCACCCAGACACCGCCCGGCGGGGTCTCCGAGGCGTACTGCTGGGACTGGGCGTACGGGTCGGCGTACTGGTGCCCGCCGCCGAGGCTGTCGTGGTTCCCGAAGCTGTCGTACGTGCCGTACTGCGGGGCGCCCGCCGTCGTGCCGGTACCGATGTACGGGTCGGAGTACGCGGCGTACTGCTGCTGGTCCGTGCCGTAGTCGTACTGCCCGGCCCCCGCGTAGCCGTCCTGGCCCGCGTACGTGTCCTGGCCGGCGTACCCCTGGCCCGCGTAGCCGTCCTGACCCGCGTACGTGCCCTGGCCCTGCGCCGGGTACGCGGAGTAGTCGGTGTACGGCTCGTAGGCGGCGTACTGCGGCTGCCCCTGGGGCTGCTGGGGCTCCTGGTGCTGTCCTTGCTGCGGCCTGGGGTCGGTGTAGATGCCGTACTGCCCGGTGTCGTCCGGCAGCGGCTCCGGCTCGTAGACCGCAGACGGATCCTGCGGGGCGTGGGACGGCTCCGGCGGTGCGCCGCGGTCGTACTCCATCTCCAGGTCCGAGACCTGGAGACGGGGCTCGCGGTCGGCGCCGCCACGGCGGCGACGGCTCTCGCCCGGGCTTCCCCCTATGGCCCAGCCGGTCGAGAAACCGCGCCGGAACGAGAGCGTGACGTACGTCTGACCGGTCGCGAAGGCGATGGCGCCGATCGTGATGACGGGCACGGACGGCATCAGGACACCGATGACCACACCGACGAAGCCGGTGAAGGCGAGCAGACGCCAGCGCAGGCGCGCCTTGTACTGGAGCAGCACCTCACCGAGCAGCCACAGCGCAACGATGCCGAACGCGATGTAGAGGACCGTCCAGCCCATGCCCGCCCCCTTCTACGGCCACCGCCCCGGATCGTGGCGGGTACGGCCGGTCACGACTGCTTGTGCAGTCCGAGATTCTCGTAGATTTCGAGCGTCGCCGTCGAGTTGTTCAACGTGATGAAGTGCAGTCCGGGGACACCCTCGGAAAGCAGCTTCGCGCAGAACTGCGTTGCGAAGTCGATGCCAATGGAGCGTACAGCGGCGGGATCCTCCTTGGCGGCGAGGATGCGTTCTTTCAGGGACGCGGGCAGTGTCGCGTTGCTGAGCTGGGCGAGTCTTTCCAATTGGCGGACGCTCGTGAGGGGCATCACCTCGGGAATGATGGGGGTGTCGCAACCCGCAGCGACCACCCGGTCACGCATCCGCAGATAATCCTCGG
Source organism: Streptomyces sp. NPDC058221 (assembly GCF_042882365.1). NCBI lineage: Bacteria > Bacillati > Actinomycetota > Actinomycetes > Kitasatosporales > Streptomycetaceae > Streptomyces > Streptomyces sp. NPDC058221. The sequence continues at coordinate 34,527 of NZ_JBHVWF010000087.1, forward strand.
GGTCGAAGAACATCTGCGTGATCGCATAATCCGCACCGGCGCGGCACTTGTCCACGAAATGCCGGATGTCGGTGTCCCAGTCCTCGGAGCGCGGGTGCATCGCGGGAAATGCCGCGACGCCGACACAGAAATCGCCGGATTCCTTGATCAGCCGGACGAGATCGGCCGCGTACCGCACGCCCTGGGGGTGCTCGACCCACGGGCCCATCGGATCGCCCGGCGGGTCCCCGCGCACGGCGAGGATGTTCCGGATTCCGGCGTCCGCGTACTGGCCGACCATGTTGCGCAGCTCGGCGACGGAGTGGTTGACCGCCGTGAGATGCGCGACCGGGGTGAGGGTGGATTCGGCGGCGATGTCCTGGGTCGCCTTCACCGTCCCGGCCCGGGTGGAACCACCGGCTCCGTACGTCACCGAGACGAAGCTCGGGCCCACCGCCTCGATCCGGCGCAGCGCGTTCCAGAGATTCCGCTCGCCCTTCTCGGTTTTGGGCGCCCAGAATTCGAACGAGTACGACGTCTTGCCGGTCGCGAGCATCTCACGCACGGTGCGTGCGTGATCTGTCCTGGTGGAGGATGTGCCAAGGGCCATACCGGCAGGTTAACCAGGGCGTGGCGGCCACCCAACCGAACCGGCGAGATTTGCCCGAATTGACCGGTACTTGTCCACGCTTCGGACACCGATGTCCCAAACACGCCGTTCGGAGTGGGCCCGTTCCGTCCCGAGGGTCCCGCCGGATCATGCGCCGTCGCGCGCCCGGATCCTTTTCGCCAGGTCAGCGGCGGCGGCAACGGGATCCGATGCCTCGGTGAGGGCCCGCACGACGACGACCCGGCGCGCTCCCGCGTCCAGCACCTCGTCGAGGTTGCCGGCGTCGATGCCGCCGATGGCGAACCACGGGCGCGCGGGGGCCAGCGAGGCGGCGTAGCGGACCAGGTCAAGACCGGGTGCGTGGCGGCCGGGCTTGGTCGGGGTGGGCCAGCAGGGGCCGGTGCAGAAGTAGTCCACACCGGGCTCGGCGACGGCCGCGTCGACCTCGGCCTCGGCGTGCGTGGAACGGCCGATGACCACGTCCTGGCCGATGATCGCGCGGGCGGCCGGCACCGGCAGGTCGCCCTGGCCCAGGTGCAGCACGTCGGAGCCGATGGCGTGGGCCACATCGGCCCGGTCGTTGACCGCGAGGAGCTTGCCGTGGCGCCGGCACGCGTCGGCGAGCACCGCGAGGTGTTCGAGCTCCTCGGCCGCCTCCATCCCCTTGTCCCGGAGCTGGATGACGTCCACCCCGCCGGAGAGGACCGCGTCGACGAACTCGGGAAGGTCTCCCTGGCTCCTGCGGGCGTCCGTGCACAGGTAGAGCCGGGCGTCGGACAGCAGCGCGCGAGGCGTGGGCATGGTGCGGTTCCCCCCGGGGAAGCGATGACGTTCGGTAGGCGGTGCGGATTCAACAGGCGATGCGGAGTCGGCAGGCGGTGCTGCGGAG